>URWL01000126.1 GCA_900551465.1 uncultured Blautia sp.
ATAAACGGGCGTTATACCTTTTATTCTCAGATCATCTACTGCTCCAGTTAAAATAAGCTTTTTTCATCCTAAACCACTCCCCTATCTCTGTCCCAGTTTATTTACTATCATATCATATTATCGGCATTTTTTATTTATCTTTTCTTAAAAATATATAAAAGTACAGCAGGAATTTTTTCTACCACCCCTTTTTTACAGGCAATTTCGCTCTGTCATTTCCTGCCTCCTGTATTCCTCTGTCCTTCATGCACAAAATCATTCCTGCGGATACCGCCAGTACCGCCGCCATAGTGGCGCAGCACACAGGCAGATTCCAGTATGCCTCGTAGCTTCGATAGCCAGCCATTCCAAGACTGGCAGTAACTGGGTAAATCTGGGAAAGCCTGCTGCTCCCTGCCACAAACAGTCCGGCATATCCATAGACAAACGCCACTGCCACTCCTCCAAGAAATCCATTCCTGGAGCGGCTGGTTGCAATAATGATCGGCAGTACAGAGATATAAAGGAACAGATTTACCACAACCTGCTGGTAAAGAGAAAGAATCGCCCCGTCCACGGTAAATCCGGGAATCCCTGCGGCAAAACATCCGGCAGCTGTAAATACAGCACAGACAAAGCCAAGCGCTGCAGAAAAAATCCCGGCAACAACCAGTTTTGCCGTCAGGATGGCACGAAAAGACACCGGAACCGTGAGAAGACTTTTCAGGGTATCGTTTTTTATTTCACAGTTAATGATATATCCTGTAATTAAAGTAATACACATGGGAAAAATCATAAGCATATTATTTTTGATCACCTGTTCCGAAAAAAAGCTGTATGTCCAGACTGTACCGTCTTCCGCCAGGGTAGTAAACAAAGTCAGAATTACCGTTAAAAGCATCAGCGCCACCCCTGCCCAGAGAATGTGATAGCGCTTCATTTTCATAAGCTCTGTTTTGATCAGACGTATCATATTATTCTCCCCTCCTCTGATAAAGCTTTACCATAAAAATCACAGAAATAAAAGCAACTGTAAAAAGAATTACAGCCACTTCAGCTTCAGCAGGAATCAGCGCTCTAAGAGATTCCAGATCCTTCGGATCACTGACCGCCATATGCTTCTGCATGTCGTCTGCGCTCCATAAGGTTGTCAGAGGAACCGGCATCAGATATACCACAGCCTTTGGAAGCGCTCCCATTACAAAAGCTCCCGCCTCATTAAGCACGCTGTAAAAGACACACAAAAGAATAGAAAAAATATAGGATTTGCTGCAAAAAACAATCACTGCTACCAGAGGCAGAGTCCCTGCCGTAATATAAATTCCCATTTTTACCGACATCCACAGCTTATATCCAATCCCCTGTACCTCAAAGACGATCCCTCCGCAAAACACAGAAGCAATTGTAGACGCTACACAAAATACGACACTGAAAAGAAACAACAGTATCACTTTTGCAAGTACCAGCTTTGTACTTGATATTGGGATGGTTTTCAGGCTTTTGAACGTATCATTGTCACGTTCCATAAAAAACAGAAGCGCTGCAACAATTCCAAGAATACAGGGCATGAAAAGCTGGATTCCATATCCCAGCACCGACTGCCACATCAGGTCAAATACCTCCGCCTGAGTACTGCACTTTTCCCAGATCGGATCCCAGTTCATAAAAAAGAACGTCAGCAGAACCGGAAACAAAAATGCCGCCGCAATCACAAGCTGAACAAATCGTTTTCTCTTTAATTTCCATAATTCACATCTGAGCAGTCTAAGCAATTCCAACACCTCCGGTCACTTTTTTGAAGTAATCCTCCAGGGTATCTTCACACATATGAACGTCCCTGATCTCAATTCCATTTTCTACAAAGCAACGGTTGATACACTCCACCGGAAGGGAGGTATCAAGCAGCCGCAGACTGTGGGGATCCTCTATCTGAAAATACTCTGTTCCAAAATTTTGATAGAGAAGTCCGGATGCTCTTTTTGCATCGGACAGGACAAACCGGACATACTTCCTGTTCTTTTCCTCCAGCTCCTTCAGGCTTTCTTCTTCCAGAAGCACTCCATGGTCAATAATTCCAATATCGTCCGCCAGAAGCGCTATTTCCGAAAGAATATGGCTGGAAATCAGAACCGTTTTGCCCTGTACGTCGCAAAGCTCACGGATAAAAGAACGGATCTCCGCAATGCCAATAGGATCCAGACCGTTAATCGGTTCATCCAGAATCAGAAGCTCCGGATCATGCATCACTGCCAGAGCAATGGACAGCCTCTGTTTCATACCAAGAGAATACTGGGAATAAAGCTTCTTATCCCTGTATGGCAGTCCCACAAGCTCCAGAGCCTTCTGAATCGCTTTTGGATCTCTGATCCTGCGAAGCTCTGCAAAAATCTTCAGATTCTCTGTTCCTGTCAGATTCGGATAAAAGCCCGGGGCTTCAATCAGGCTGCCCACCAGAGGAAGAACCTTTTTTTCGTTGTCGGGAAACGCTTCCCCAAAGATACGGATTTTTCCTGAAGTAGGTTTTGTCAGTCCAAGAAGCATTTTCATTGTCGTTGTTTTTCCCGCGCCGTTTCTTCCCAAAAGCCCGTAGATACGCCCCCGGCGTACATGAAGACTCAGTTCGGAAACACTCTTCTGGTTCCCGTAAATTTTTGTCAGTTTTTTTGTTTCAATTATCAGATCATTCATGAAAACAGCCTCCTTTATTTTTAATATCATCTTAACTCACTTTCCTTGAGCTTTTATGGAGACTGCCTTGAGTTTACCTTGAGATTCAACAGGGAATACTATGCAGAAACTGATGGCAGATGTATAATATAAGAAGCTTTTTTAGAAATTCTAAAATCAGGAGGAACTTCTATGTATGAAAAACCAATCCTCATTGTGGATGATGAACAGGAGCTTCTGATCATGATACGCAAAATTTTTGAACGGGCAGGATTTACCCAGATCATGACTGCCGCCTCCGCTGAAGCGGCTCTGAAAATTCTTTCTGTCAAAATGCCGGCTATGGCTGTCCTTGATGTGATGATGCCGGGAATGGATGGGTTTGCGCTTTTAAAAGAAATCCGTAAAGTCAGCAGTATGCCGGTTTTAATGCTGACTGCAAAAGGCGAGCCGGAAGACCGCTGTACCGGACTGGAATTAGGTGCAGACGACTATCTGGTAAAGCCATTTTTGCCCAGAGAGCTTCTGCTTCGGGTTACCGCAATCCTGAAACGTGTCTATCCGGAAGGAAACCGTATTGTCACGCTGGCAGCCTCCCAGGTGGATCTGGACAAAGCCGAAGTACGAAAAGGAAAAGAAGTCTTTCGGCTTACTGCAAAAGAATACGCCGTATTTCTGAAGCTTGCAGAAAATGCAGGCCGGATCGTTACTATTGGTTCTCTCTGCCAGACTGCCTGCGGAGAGATCTGGCAGGGCTATGAATCTACTCTGATGACCCATATCCGTCATTTGCGCGAAAAAATCGAATCCAATCCGTCTGCTCCTGTCTCTCTTATCACCATCAAAGGACTGGGCTACAAGCTCATAACCAGGGAGGAAAACCGATGAATTCCATACAGCGTTTTTTTCGTAAATATTTTCTGTCCACTATGGGACTGCTGCTGCTGTTTTTATCCATAAATATTCTTCTTGCTCTTACCGTCCTTATTGTCTCCTACAAAAGCTCTTCGGCTCCGGAGCTGCCTGTTGCCCGGCTTGCTGAGGGAATAACAGAACGTAACGGGATTATCTGCTCTGATCCTCAGGTAAAAAAAATTCTGACTGAAAATCGCTGCTGGGCCATGCTTCTGGATGACAGCGGTACCGTCGTGTGGGAAGAAGGAATGCCGAAGTCCCTCCCCCGAAGCTATACCGCCTCAGAGATCGCCAAATTCAGCCGATGGTATCTGCAGGAATATCCTGTCTATGTATGGGAACATCCTCTGGGGTTATTTGTGACCGCTTATCCGAAAGGCAGTATGCAGAAATATAATTTTTCCATGGACAGCAGTTACCTTTCCTCCGGTCTTCTTGGAATTTTTATGATTTTGTCTGCCAACCTCCTTTTCATGCTCCTGCTGTTCTGGAAAAATACCCATAACGTAGAAAAAGCCATACGCCCCATCCTTACAGGAATCAGCGCCATGGCTAAGGGTAAAGCTGTTTCATTAGAAGAAAAAGGGGAGCTTGCAGAAATCAGCGCAGAAATAAACCACACAGCCAAAATGCTCCAGAACAAAGATGCTGCAAGAGCCCAGTGGATCGGCGGTGTTTCCCATGATATACGAACGCCTCTTTCCGTCATCCTTGGCTATGCAGGCAGTATGGAGGACGATCCTTCTCTTTCATCTGATATCCGGGATCAGGCTGCGATGATTCGTAAGCAGGGAGAAAAGCTGCGGCGGCTTATTTCTGATCTTAATCTTGCCTCCAGGCTGGAATATGCCATGCAGCCTTTAAAGAAAACGCCCATAAGTCCTGTAGAGCTGGTTCGCCAGTGTATCAGTGATTTCCTGAATAACGGACTGGATCAGAAATATCGTCTGGAACTGAATACAGGCAGGAATATCGAACCCCGGATGATCGAAGGAGATCACTCGCTTCTTACACGGATGCTTGGTAATCTTATTGGAAACAGTATCTGTCACAATCCGGAGGGCTGTCGGATCCTGATATCTGTAACAGCCGAAAAAGAAAACTGCCGGATCACCGTTGCCGACACAGGACAGGGTGCAGGCTCTGCTCTTCTGGAAAAGCTGAACCATATGGAAGCAATTGCCATTACCCAGAATGCCAATGGAGAAATCATTCACGGAAACGGGCTGAAGCTTGTAAAACAGATTGTGAAAGCCCATGGAGGAAAGATTTCCTTTTCCACAAACACTCCCCGGGGAATGACCGTAACCGTGGAACTGCCATTTTATCTTTCATCGTAGAGAACCCTGGTCGTGTCATTGCATCGACTAATACCTGACCACTTTGATCGTTAATATTTACACTTTTATTTTCTATTCCGTCAAATCCGTCTCCAAAAAATCTCCTCTTTTCTCGGTGTCTGGCTTTCACCATATCTCATTACTTCAAAAAGGACATGCCTGTAAGCAAGCTTATGTCATGTCCTTTTCTCGTATCGCTACATTGCTCAATACTCCAGCATATTCTCAATAAAAATCCCATATACTCTCGTTGGATCGTTGACTAAAACATGGGATACCGCTCTCACCAGTTTCCCATCCTGAATGATCGGGCTAACGCTCACGAATGATTGTCCTTGTTGTCATTGTTAAATTCTTCTTCATCACAACTGCATTACTTTTCTTCTTTCCCCATTCCAACATTATATTTTCTTTCTCTAAAAATCCTTGCTTTTTCCAGAAGGGCACTACGTTCGCATGATAATCATTCACAACATCAATTCGAATTGAGCTTTTTCCATCTTGTATCATTTCCCTTTCGAACTGTAAATATATATTGCTTCCTACACCTTTCCCTTGCAAATTATTGGATAACATAAGCAATGAAAGATATACCTCTGCATCCGCCTTATAATCCAAAATCCCCTCCACTGCCAAGTTTTCTTGATTAATAATTACGCAAGAATGAAAACCTTCATTGCGCATGGTTAAAACTTCTTGTGCAACAAAGTCTTCCGTAACAGCAGGCACACCTAAATGATGAAGCAAAAAACTGGAATTTGAATTATAAATTCCTGCTATTTTGGAATAATCCTGTTGCTGTACATCACGTATTATATATTTTCCCATATCTCTCTATACCTCATTACAAATTCAGATTTTTTGCCACAATTGTATCAAGTACCTGTGCGTTTATAGCTAAAAAACAGGGGCCGCTGTTCCATATTCTGCATTGCTTATTCTTGTAACAACCAATCAGCTATATCGTAAATTTCAATTCCTTCGTAGCTATATTTCGGATGCCTGGTTCTGGCAATAATCATTTTGGGATAAGCATCTCGAATCTGAAGCAGAGGCAAATATTCTCTCTCAAATGTTTTCTGCTCTGAGATATTGTCACTTACCTGAATATAAATCTTTTCACTGCCGCGCTGAGCAACAAAATCGATTTCTTTTTGATAGAGCTTGCCAACATAAACATCGTATCCACGGCGAAGAAGCTCAATACAAACCATGTTCTCGTAAACTCTGCCATAGTCCATGTTCCTGCTTCCAAGTATTGCATATCGAATGCCACTGTCACACAGATAGAATTTTTCAGAGCTTTCGAGGTACTTCTTGCCACGAATGTCATATCTCTTAACATCATAAAACACGAAGGCATTACACAAGTATTTGATGTACTTGCCAACGGTTACATGATTAGTGGGTGTTTCCTTCGCTGTTAGCAGCTGACTAACTTTATT
>URWL01000127.1 GCA_900551465.1 uncultured Blautia sp.
AAAAGGGAGAAGCTGTAGAACTGCCAGCAGAAGAGAAGCCCTGGGAAAAGGGAGAAGCTGTAGAACTGCCAGCAGAAGAGAAGCCCTGGGAAAAGGGAGAGGCTGTGGAACTGCCAGCAGAAGAGAAAACCTGGGAAAAAGAAAAGGCGCCAGGAATTTATGAGGAGGACAATGATTCACAAACAGTTCTTTTACGAGATGACGGTGATAACGAAACGATTCTTTTGAAAAAAACATATAAAATTCATGCAGAGCTTGTGAGGGAAAGAACGCAGGAAATATTTTCAATCACAGTCGAAAACTGTAAGCTAGGGAAAAGAGCCTTGATGACAGATATTTGTATCCGTAATAATCCTACAATCAGCAGAGAGCATTGTGTGATACGGTTCAGAGAGGGGGAATATTATATCGAAGATTTGAATTCCAGCAATTATACCTATCTGAATGGGATACGTGTAATGCCTGCACATCCGGAAAAACTAGAGCATGGAGACCGGATTCGGATGTCAGATGAGGAATTTATCTTCAGAAAGGGGAGCTGACAGATGAATTGTCCAAAGTGCGGGAATGAATTAGAAAATAATCAGAAATATTGTAATTTATGTGGAACGCCTGTAAAACAGCAGATTTCTGTAAATTACAAAAAAAACAAGTGTCCAGGAAGAAAAGTGGGTCCAAGAATATTGATACCTGTAATTTCGGGAACTGTATGCCTTTTAATTATTTTGGGAGTAGTGCTGTTTGTAAATCCCAAAAGAACTATTGCAGATCAGTTTCAGGAAAAACTAGATGTTGGGGACAAATATCTGGAAGCAGGTGAATATAAAAAAGCAGAGGTTGCTTTTAAGGAAGCTCTTGAGATTAATGAAAAGTCACCGGATGCAACTATGAGGCTGGCAGATACCTATAATCAGATGGGAGATCCGGATAATGCGCTGAGAATGCTGGATCGTACAAATGAAAATCTTGAAAACATGCCGGAGAATGTGGTTACTTCAGATCTGGATAATTGGAGAGACCGGATGGACAGATACCAGAATATTTATAATCAGACAATTGATATTTATCGGCAAAATAATGATGAGAATGGTGCCAGCCAGGCACAGGATACAATTGACAGATTTAATAATATTTACATTTACATAGAGGTGATTACACCTGCTCCGGAAAAAATCCCAACTCCAACGCCGGAAGAACTTTTTACTACAGAGCTTCAGGATGGCTGGGATGATGAACTGACACCGACTCCTATGCCGGTGGAAGAAGAGGACCAGTTGGAAGAAGATAGTTCTGATGCGGCAGGAGAAACCGAGCAAATTACTACACCGACACCTGTGCCGACAGAAATTCAGATGAAGACGCCGTTTATTGTTTATCTTGCGGAGGAAATCACACAGGAACAGATAGATGAAGTTGGAAGCCTGCTCCAGGAGAGAGAGGAAGTGCTTCAGGTTGAATTCTATCCTGCCAATGCTGCGTGGGAAGAGTTTCGACAGGCTTATTTTTCAAAATCAGAAGCGGAAGAACCAGATATTTCTGTGATCAATTCTTCTAGTTACAAGGTCTATGTAAAACAGGGGACAGATGAAAATGAATTGGCAGGATATTTCCAGAGCCTGGAGTATGTAATCCAGGTCATCATTCCATCAGAAAATATAAGTGTGCCTTTGGAAGGTGAGGAGGAAGTATATCAGGATGGAAATCCTGGAACAGATTCAGAAGAGGATCTGGAGCCAGAAGCAGATCCTGATACAGAGGATTGGGAGGTAATTGCTCCTGTGGAAACAGACCCGTCTACAGGTGAAAACGGAGAAGAGTTTCCGGCAGAAGAGTTTCCAACAGAAGAGCTCCCGACAGAAGAACTTCAGGAAGAAGAAATGCCGGCTCAGGCAGCAAGTCCGGATCAGATTCTGGATGCTTATGTATCAGAAATTCTATCTGCAAATCCGAGAGTAAACTTAAGCACTCCGATTCCCTATACTTATGGAGATGATTCAAGTATGGGATCAGTAAATGGAGTTTTGGGAATAGAAAAAAGAGATTTTAACGGAGATGGTATTCAGGAACTTCTTGTTGTTTCTATAAGCGGCGGTCAGCTTGTTTTGGACACTTATGTGGCTGCAAATGATACCGTTACTTCTGCGTCTGTACGGATTGGATCGGGAGAAGGGTTTGGAAGAGCTGTTGACGGTGTAGCCTACGGCGGAACACAGGAATGTTTTATAAAAGATAATGGAACAAGTGTGGATATAGGAATTGCCAGTCACTATTTTGGAATGGATACAGGAGATGGAAATCCCTCTGCAAAGACATCTGTTGTACTGTATAGGATGGGACCGGACGGAACGCTGAATCTGGCGGCATCAGCCTCTCTTGTAAACGGATCCGTTTCTTCTCCACAGGAAGGCGGAAAAGATGCTTTTGCAGCAGCTCTTACAGCAGGGGGGCTAAGCGGTACCTGGATATCCGAAAGTGCTGATGTATTGTCGGGAATGGATCTTGTAAATAATCCGTTTCAGGATATGTCAGGGGTACCAAATCCTCTGAGCAGTGGACTGGCTGGAAAAGAATCAGGTGTGCAGGATCTTGTTCTTGTAAATGCAGGAATGCAGTCAGGCTCCGGAACTATGAACTTCAGTGTAACGGATAACAGTACATGTGGAAAATAGGAGATCGAGAGAAATGCTGAGCCATCTTTCAGAAACTTATGAGATTATTGGAAAAATCGGTGCTGGAAACAGCGGCGAGATTTACAAAGCTTATCATAAAAATCTAAAAAAATACGTTGTACTGAAAAAAATCCGCACAGAAATAAAAGATGTGCTGAACAACCGAGCTGAGGCAGATGTCCTGAAAAATCTCAGGCATTCCTGTCTGCCGCAGGTGTTTGATTTTCTGGAAGCAGACGGGGATATATATACGGTAATGGATTATATCCCCGGAAATTCCTTTAAAGAATATCTGGACTCGGGAACAAGATTTAAGGAAAAATCTGTGATCATCTGGGCCAGACAGATCTGTGCTACCCTGGGGTATCTTCATAGCCAGAAGCCGCCTATTATTCACAGTGATCTGAAGCCTGGAAATATTATGCTTATGCCAAATGGAAATATCTGTCTGATCGATTTTAACATTTCAGCTACGTTGGATGGAGATACTGCCTGGGTATCCGGATACACCAATGGATATGCTGCTCCGGAACAGATTTATGCGCTTCATTATAATCAGAATCAATTGGACCGTTCCCTTTGGAAGACCATTGATGGAAGGGCAGATATCTACAGTCTTGGGGCAGTTCTGTACCATCTTATGACGGGAAAAAAGCCCAAACAGGATGAAAGTGGATATGTAGAGGATATTCGGAATTCGGGAATCAGGATCAACGATGTTTTTGCACATATTATAATGAAATGTCTGGAACCAGATCCGGCGAAACGTTATCAGACAGCGGAATTGCTGCTGAGTGATCTGAAAGAAATACAGAAGAAGGATAAACGATACCGAGATCTTTGTGTAAGACAGAAAGTGATTTATGTTTTAGTATTCTGCCTTCTGGCAGCAAGTGCGGCACTTACAATCGGAGGATATTTCAGAAGAGATATAGACAGACAAAAGCAGTATGAAGAATTGGTGAGGATGGAATCACAGTGTATCACTTCAGGAGAATTTGAAAATTTTGAATCCTATTATCAAAAGGCTGTGAGGCTGATGCCGGAAAGACTGGATGCATATTTCCAAAAAGCGCTTGCCCTGGATCACCAAAGACAATATGGCGATAACATTACGTTTATCAAAGAGGTGATTCTGGAAAATCCGGAACTTCAGGAAAATGAAAATTCTTTGAATAATGTATATTATCTTCTTGGGAATTCTTATGAAAAACAGGAAGATTATGAAAATGCTGCAATGTGTTATAAAAAAGCAATTGAGATTAAACCGGATAACGGTGATTATTATCGTGATTATGCCATTGCTCTTGCCTATGCCGGTGATCTGGAAAAAGCACGACAGGCTCTTGAAACAGCAAAAAGTCAGGGACTTGATTCAGTGGAAATTGATTATGTGCAGGGAGAAATTTTGTTTAATGAAGAAGACTTCCAGAGTGCAAAAGAGATTTTTATGAATTGTATTGAAAAGACAAAAGAGGACTATGTGCAGATGCGTGCGTATATTATGGTATGCAAATGTATTGACAGTCAGGGTGACAGTGTGACCGGATACAGCGAGAAAATAGAGCTGCTGGAAAAAGCCAGAAAAGAAGTATCTGTGGAATATAATATTGGTATTTTGGAACAACTTGGACAGGTATACAGCGACATGGGAAATGAAACAGATGATGTTTCTTATTATGAGAAGGCGGCAGAGGTGTTCAGGCAGATTTGCAAGCAGGGGATGGGAAGCTATGATACCAGCTATAATTTGGCAGTTCTTTATCAGAATATGGGTAAATTTAGCGAGGCTTCCAGTTTGCTAAAACAGATGCTGGAGCAGCATGGAGAAAATTATAAAACATATAAAGCTCTGGCATTTCTGGAGGCTGCTGAACAGGAAAAGATGGATATCAGTCAGAGAAATTATACAGGATTCTGTGATTATTACAAAAAGGCCAAAAATCTTTATGAACAGCAGCTTAAAAATAATGCCAATGATATGGAAATGGACAAATTAGAGGAACTTTACGGGCAGGCAGTATCAAATGGATGGATTACAGGAGAATAAGGTGTTAGGAGGGCTGGAGATGAGTGTGGTAATTGTGATGATGGCTGCCGGAATCATCGGGATGTTAGGAAGTATGGCACTATTGTGCATATTGCCGCATGTTTTTGAAAAACAGAGAAAAAAACTTCTTGATGAGATTGAAAGAGATTTTTAGAAGATTTATTAAATACGGAAAAGGAGGCTTCTTATGTATTGTAAAAAATGTGGACAGAAAAATGCAGATACAGCTAAATTTTGCCGTCAATGTGGTGCGGAATTGAAGGTGTCGGGAGAAAACGAAAATAGTGCATCAAGAGAAAATGAAAATAATGCAAATGCAACAGTGAATTTCGGACAGAAAGAGGATTACATGCCATATGTTTCTTCGGACATGATTCCAGAGGAATATAAACCGATCAGTATGTGGGGATATTTGGGATATGAGATTCTGTTTTCTCTTCCCATTGTAGGATTAGTACTTCTGATTGTATTTTCAGTGGGCGGAACTAAAAACAGAAATCTTAAGAATTTTGCAAGATCTTATTTCTGCTTCTTATTGATTGTGATCCTTCTTATTATACTGATACTGATTTTGTTTGGTGTGCTTGCCGGTGGTGTCAGCAGTGCGGCTTATTTTGAAGGCTTAATCTAATAGAAAAAACAGCGGAGTGATATAAGTAAAAGGAGGAAGATAGAATGAAATATTGTGTACGATGTGGGAATCAGCTGAAAGAAGGAGATGTATTTTGTCCGGAATGTGGAGCGAAAATCAATGGTGCCGGATCAGAGGGATCAGGAACACCCTCTGGCAAAGATATGGCTCCGTCTCATGTTCAGACTCCGGGAGATTCGGAGCTAAGAAGTAAGATGGCAGCTGGTTTATTTGGTATTTTTTTAGGTGGATTTGGGGTACATAACTTTTATCTTGGGTATACTGGGAAGGGGATTGCGCAGGCTTGTCTGACAGGAATTGGCCTTCTTCTTTCATGCTGTACAGGCGGTTTGTCAATTGTTATGATAGCGGCAGCTGGCATTTGGGGGCTGATAGAAGGTATTCTTATTTTGTGTGGACAGATCAGGACAGATGGAAAGGGTTCGCCGCTTAGAGATTAAAGATGAGACCTTTTGAAGAAAAAGTTCAGGATCAGCTGTGTACAGTTTTGACAATTGCTGTTATAGTGGCGTTTGCAGCAGCTTTTTTTCAACGATTTACAGGAAAGTACCTTACGAATTTGTGGGGAGAATGTGTTCTGTTGGAAAGATATCAGATTTATTGCCCGGGCTGTGGTGGGACACGAGCGATAAAAGCACTTTTCCGGGGACATTTTATAAAAAGCTTCTGGTATCATCCATTTGTAATTTATGCGGTGTTAATAGCTGGATTATTTCTGGGAAGCAGCGGGATGTACGGTATGAGGCTGATAAAATCTAGATTCTTACTGCGTCCTGTATACTTTTATCTTGGAATAGTAATTATACTGGGACAGTTTATTCTGAAAAATATAGGATTATGGGTTTTTCCATAAAAAAATCCCCCCCTGATGTATTTGAATGATATGCTCCCTTCTAGGTAGACAGTTAAAATAATAAAACTGTTTATCAAGGAG
>URWL01000128.1 GCA_900551465.1 uncultured Blautia sp.
AAAATCGTTACGATCAGAACCATGCCAGCCGTGGATTTAAAAAATTTCTTTATCCTGTCCATTTTGCTGTTTTACCTCCTATTGAAAAGCTACTTTCAGCACATCTTCCTGTGTGATCAAATCCACATCTGTGATGTAGCCGCTGATTCTCCCCTGATGAACAACCATAATCCTGTCAGATAAGGCCATAACCTCCTCCATCTCTGAAGAAATCACAACAACTGATACACCGTTATCTGCAAGATCACGGATAAGCTGATGTATTTCTCCTTTGGCATTTACGTCAATACCACGAGTAGGTTCATCAAGGATCAGCATTTTAATTCCTTTTGCCATCCAGCGTGCTACGATCACTTTCTGCTGATTCCCTCCTGACAGATTCTTAATGAGAGACTCTCTGGACGCTGTTTTAATTTTGAAAGAACTAATATATTTTTCGGCTGTCTCAATTGCCTGTCTGTAATCAATCAGACCATATTTTTTTATTTTGTCATAAGATGGAAGCATCATATTTTCCATAACAGACATGTCCGGAGCAATACCATCATGTCTACGTTCTTCTGAAACATAACCCATTCCATATCTGATTGCATCTATAGGGGATTTAATATGCACTTCCTTTCCCTCAATAAAAGTCTGACCTCCAGGCTCGCTTTCTGTAATGCCAAAAACACTCTTAAAAATTTCTGTTCGTCCTGCACCTACCAAACCGGCAACTCCCAGAATTTCTCCCTTATGAATTTCAAAGCTTACATTCTGGAACTCTCCTTTTCTGGAAAGATTTCTGGCCTCAAAAAACACCTCATCAGAAACTTTTCTCTGAACTCTGCCTGTAATCTGCACCTTTTTTCCTGCCATCTGATTGATCATTTCTTCTTTTGTGATTTCAGAAACATGGACTTCTTTTACAAGACATCCGTCCTTCATAATAGTGATTCTATCAGCCTGCTCCATAACCTCATCCAGATGGTGAGTAATAAATACCATGGCTGTTCCGCCCTTTTTTAATCTCTGCATGGACTGAAATAGGCTTTCTGTCTCGCGATTAGTCAAAACTGCTGTGGGTTCATCAAGAATCAGTACTTTTGGGTCATAAGCAAGGGCTCTGGCAATGGAAACAAGCTGCTGATATGCTGCTGAAAGCAGCTTTACAGGCTGAGAAACATCTGTCTGGACATCCAAAAGCGCAAGAAGTCTTTCGGCCTCCTGACGAGTCTTTGTCCAATTGATCAGCTTTTTTTCCATCACTTCATTTCCTAAAAAAATATTTTCCGCAATGCTGGCTTCTGGTACAAGATTCAATTCCTGAGGTACCAGAACAATATTTTTTCTCATTGCTTCTCTTGGAGAGGAGAACCTAACCGGTTCTCCCTCCATGAGCACTTCTCCTCTGTCCATAGCAAACTGTCCGGTAAGAATATTCATTAAAGTACTTTTTCCAGCCCCATTTTCACCTACCAGTGCATGGATTTCTCCTTTGCGGAGCTTTAATGTCACACCGTCAAGAGCCTTTGTTCCCGGAAAAGTTTTTACAATATTCCGCATTTCAACCAACAGCTTCTCTGTACTATTCTGCATCTGCACTTTCTCCATATAACATTTCAATATATTTATCTGCGCTGTCTGCATAAACGGAAGTGGATCCAACATTTGTAGCCTCTTCCTCTACTGCCTCTCCGTCAATCGTTTTTACTGCATTATAAACCAGCTTATATCCCATATCGTAACAGTTCTGAACCTGTGCAACAAACAGGGTACCATCTTTCAGATACTCCAGAGTACGCAGATCATGATCCATACCTCCAATTACAATGTCTCCTGATTTACCCGCATCTTTTACTGCCTGACATGCACCAACCGGATTAGACATATTGTTGCAGAGGATTCCGCCAAGATCTGGATATGCCTGAAGCCAGGATTCTGTAATACTGATTGCTTTTTCTACTGCATCGTTGTCCCTCTGTTCATCCACAATCTCGATATCTGGATATTCTGCAATCGTATCTTTAAATCCCTGGAGACGTTCTTCATGAGATGCGGCTCCCATTGTTCCGGAAAGAATCGCAATCTGTCCTTTACCGCCCATCTCTTCGCACACTGCTTTTGCAAGGGCACAGCCATCGCCGTAATTATCTGTATTTCCTACAAAGAAACTTCTGTCACAATCTTCAATATCACTGCTGGCAAAGGTTGCAACCGGAATTCCTGCCGACACTGCTTCATTCACAGCCTTTGCCGTTGTTTCTGGTTGATTTACATCAACAGCGATCAAATCATATCCCTGTCCAATTGCAGTTTCAATGGAATTCACCTGATCCACTGCGTCCGGCTCTGCAGGTCCATACCATTCATAATCAATTTCCACGCCTTTTTCTGCAAAATCTGCTACTGCCGCATCAACTCCACATTTAATTGCATCATACCAGCTATGGATATTTTTGTATGTACAGTAAATTTTGTAACTGTCTTTTTTAGGCTCATAGCTTGTATCAAAATCTGCATCTGCCAGTTCAGTTTTGCCCGTAGCACTGTCCCCAGCCTTTGCCGCATATACATTCACAGATCCTGCCAGCGTTCCAATCATTGCTGCTGCCATTGCCATAACCATCATTTTTTTTCTTAACATCTGTAAATCCTCCCTGTACATTTATTTTTATATGCTGTTTTTCTCTTTACTGAAACTTAACTGCCGCCTTGATCACTTCATCTTTATGATTCAGGCTGTATTCAATAGCTTCAATACAGTCCTTAAAATCAAACTCATGAGACACAATACTTCTAACCGGAATCAAACCGGAAGACACAGCCGCAATTGCCTTTGGCCAAAGATTTCTATAACGGTATACAGAATAAATAGTTCCTTCCATTGCATTCAGAGTTGCAATATCCAGTTCCAGAACCGGCTCTGGAGAAACGCCAACCAGTGTGACTTTTCCTGCGCGTTTGATCAGTCTGCATGTCTGAAGTGTCGTAATTCTGTTTCCTGCACATTCATAAACCTGATCTGCTCCACCGCCTGGAAGTGTTTTCGCAAATTCCTCTATACTTTCTCGTTTACTGTTAAATACTCTTGTTGCACCCACTTCCATAGCTTTTTCCAGACGTTTGTCCATTACATCTGCAACATAAATCTCACTGACACCTCTTGCCTTAAGACTCATAATCGTGCAAAGACCAATGCATCCGCTTCCCAGAACAATTGCAGTCTCTCCCACCTTTGCATTAGACAATTCTGTTGCATGCATCCCAACTGCCAGAGGCTCGATCAATGCCCCTTCCAGCGTATCCATATTATCCGGAAGCTTATAGCACATGCTTGCATCATGCACACAGTATTCTGCATTTACTCCGTCTCTTTCTCCCGGAATTGCAAGCATCTTAATATTCTTACAGAGATTATAATTTCCTTTTCTGCAGTCTTCACATTCTCCGCAGGGTACTGCTGGTTCAATAGAAACTTTATCTCCTACTTTAAATCCTTCTACCCCTTCGCCAACAGCACTTACTACACCTCCCGGTTCATGTCCCAGAGCCAGAGGACCATCCAAAGTCCAGTTAGCTAACTGACCTTCTTGATAAAAATGAAGATCTGAGCCACATACCCCTACATATTCCAGTTTGATCTGAAGCTCTCCTTTTCCTGGCTGAGGAATATCACGTTCTACCCATTCCAGCTTCTGTTTACCAGTTAGTACACATACTTTCATTTTTCCTTCCATGATGTTCTTCTCCTTTATGTCATAATGATTTATTTAAATTCTGCATTGTTTACATCAATACCCGTTCAACTGCTTTTTTCCATCCAAGATACTTTTTCTGAGCTTCATTTTCATTCATTTGAGGTTCATATTTTGTCCTGCTTAATTTGTTAAAAATGTTTTCATCCCACATTCCTAACGCAATTCCTGCTGCAAAAGCTGGTCCCATTCCTGAAAGTTCTTCCGCATCCGGTACTTGAACCACAGCCCGTGTCATGTCACTTTGAAACTGCATCAGATATCGGTTTCTAGTAGGCCCTCCATCTACCCTGAGTTCCCCAACTTTCACACCTGCATCTTCGCTCATGGCATTCACAATATCAGTAATCTGATAAGCAATACACTCCACTGCTGCTTTTACCAATTCCGGTTTTTTCGTGGTTCTTGTCATTCCTACAACCGCCGCTGTTGCCCGACTGTCCCAGTAGGGAGCTCCAAGACCTGAAAAAGCAGGAACCAAATAAGTTGTATCATCCCTTGATGCTTCCTGAGCAAGATTTTGGGTTTCTCCCGGAGAAGAAATTAATTTCATATCATCTTTCAACCATGTAATTACTGCCCCTGTATAATTCAGATTGCCCTCCAGCACATAATTTACTTTTCCGTTCATACTCCATGCAAGAGATGTCACCACTCCATGTGTACTTAAAACAGGATTTTCTCCAATATTCATCATAATAGAAGAGCCTGTTCCATAAGTAGATTTCGTCATTCCCGGTTTCAGACAGCCCTGACCAAATAAGGCTCCATGTGAATCTCCCAGAACTCCATGTATCGGAACCGGATGAGGCAAAAATCCATCAAAGTCTGTTTCACCAAAACAAGAATCCGAATCACATACTTCTGCCATATTCGCCGGATCAATCCCAAAAAGCTCACAAATTTCCTTATCCCATTTCAATTCAAAAATGTTAAAAAGCTGCGTCCTTGATGCATTAGAATAATCCGTCTTATATTCCTTTCCCCCGGTCAGTTTATAAATAAGCCAGGTGTCAATTGTTCCATGACAAATATTTCCTGTAACTGCTTTCTCTCTTGCACCTTCTACATTCTCCAGAATCCATGCAATTTTTGATGCTGGAAAATATGGAGACAGATTAATGCCTGTATGATTTCTGACTTTTTCTGCCTGACCTGCCTGTTCCACTTTTTCACAAATATCAACGGCACGTGCGCACTGCCAGACAATTGCCTGTCCCAGTGGTTCCCCTGTTGATCTGTCCCAAGCAAGAGACGTTTCTCTCTGGTTGCTTATTCCCACACCCACAATATCTCCTGCCGGAATACCAGACTCCTGAACCAGATTCTTTACAGCTTCCAGTGTATTTCTGTAAATCTCTTCCGGATCATGAGAAACCCAGCCTTTTTCATTTATGATCTGTTTGTGTGCTTTGTCAGTACGTTTGATCAGATTCCCTTTCTGATCAAAAAGCAATGCTTTTGTTCCCTGCGTGCTCTGATCGATTCCTATTAAATATTTTCCCATATCAGATCAGCTCCATTACCTTTTTTACAATTCCCTGTGCATTCAAACCATAGTAATCAAAAACTTCCTTCGATGTTCCGGAAATAACCGGCTCATCAGGCAGCGAAAGATTGATTACCTTCACAGGACAATATTCACTGGTAACCTGACTTACCATAGAACCCAGACCGCCAAACGGTGCATGTTCCTCAACGGTAACTACAGCCTTTACATCAGCAGAAACTCGGATTATCGTTTCTTTATCCAGCGGTTTCAAACAATACATATCTATAACCGATGCACTGACCCCTTTTTTATCAAGAAGTTCTGCCGCATCTAAAGCCGGTTTCACCATTTCACCACAGGCGATAATTACAATGTCGGTTCCTTCTCTTACTACAGTTGCTTTGTCCATTTCAAAAGGTACCTTACCTTCTTCATAGACATCATCAACTGCATTTCGCCCTACGCGAATGTAAGCAGGCTTTTCATCCTTAAGAAGTGCTTCAATCAGTTTTTCTGTTTGTAATCTATCGCTTGGAAGATAAACTCTCATATTCGGGATTGCTGACATAGCTGCTATGTCCTGTGCAGAATGATGACTCATCCCCAACGCTCCATAACTTATTCCTCCACTAATCCCAATAAGCTTTACATTTGTATTGGAGTATGCTACATCTACTTTACACTGTTCATAGCTTCTCGTAGAAAGGAAACATGCCGGTGAGGCTGCATATGGCTTTTTTCCACATTTTGCAAGTCCTGCAGAAATGCTTACCAGGTTCTGTTCTGCAATTCCTGTTTCCACAAACTGTTCCGGATATGTATCTGCAAATTTTGAAAAAGAAGCACTTCCTCTGGAGTCACTGCATAATGCTACAATATCTTTATCCTTTTCTGCTTCCCTCATTAATACATCACAAATCACCTGTTTGTTTGCAATTTTAGCCATGAATCAGCGCCTCCCTTCTTTTTCTTAAGTCATTTTTAATTTGTATTACCTCTTCCGGTGATGGAACTTTATGATGCCAGTTGGCTCTATTTTCCAT
>URWL01000129.1 GCA_900551465.1 uncultured Blautia sp.
GAAAGAGTTGAAGGCAGAAGGAATCCGTATCGCGCTTGCGTCAGTGAGTAAGAACGCGCCGTTTATTATCAACCGGCTTCAGCTTAATGAATATTTTGATTATATTGCAGATGCGGCAAGTGTTCCCAATGCAAAACCCTTCCCGGATATTTTCCTGGCAGGAAGAGATGAGTTTGGCTTTGAAAGCTGTGAGTGCATTGGCGTAGAGGATGCAAAAACAGGAATCGAGGCAATTCACAGAGCAGATATGAAGGCTATTGGCGTAGGAACGCCGGATCAGATGGCAGAAGCGGATCTTCTTACAACAACAGATAAATTAAACTTATCTGAGATTCGTCAGTGTTTTGACATGGAATAAAAGAGGTAGGATCTATGGAAAGAGCATGGTGGAAAGAAGCGGTTGTATATCAGATATATCCCAGAAGTTTTCAGGACAGTAATGGAGACGGTATTGGAGATATCCGTGGAATCACATCCAGAATGGATTATCTGAAAGAATTAGGCATTGATGTGATCTGGCTTTCTCCTGTGTATGAGTCTCCCAATGATGATAATGGGTATGATATCAGCAATTATCAGGGAATCATGAAGGAATTTGGGACAATGGAGGATTTTGATGAAATGCTCCGCACAGCCCATGAAAAGGGAATCAAGCTGGTAATGGATCTGGTGGTCAACCATACTTCCGACGAGCATCCCTGGTTTGTAGAAAGCCGTAAAAGCAGAGAAAATCCCTACAGAGATTATTATATCTGGCGAGAGCCAAAGGATGGAAAGGAACCGAATAACTGGGGTTCCTGCTTCTCAGGAAGCGCATGGCAGTATGATGAAAAAACAGAAATGTACTATCTTCATCTTTTTTCAAAAAAACAGCCGGATCTGAATTGGGACAATCCAAAGGTTCGGGAAGAAGTTTTTGAAATGATGAACTGGTGGCTGGATAAGGGAGTGGACGGTTTCCGCATGGATGTGATCAGTCTGATCTCCAAAAAGCCGGATCTTCCTGACGGAGAACCGGGAATTAACGGATATGCCAGCTTTAATGAGCCTGCCAATGGTCCCCATGTACACGAATATCTTCGTGAAATGCGCCGAAAGGTACTGAATCGAGCAGACACTCTCACGGTAGGAGAATGTTCCGGCGTTACTCTTGAGGAAGCAAAAAAATACGCTTCTAGCGACAACAGCGAGCTTAGTATGGTGTTCCAGTTCGAGCATATGGACGTAGACTCTGACGGAAGTAACAAATGGACAGATAAAAAGATGGACCTCCGTGATATGAAGGCGGTTCTTACCAAGTGGCAGAAGGGTCTGGAAGGGATTGCATGGAACAGCCTGTTCTGGCAGAATCACGATCAGCCCAGGTGCGTAAGCCGTTATGGAAACGACGACGTTTACAGGGAGCGGTCGGCAAAAATGCTTGCCACCTGTCTTCATATGATGCAGGGAACTCCTTATGTATATCAGGGAGAGGAATTGGGTATGACAAACGTACCTTTTGAATCTGTAGAGGATTTCCGGGATTTGGACAGCATAAACGCGTACCATGAGCTGGTGGAGGATAAAAAAGTCTTTTCCAGGGAGGAAATGCTTCATTATTTAAGATATAAGAGCAGGGACAATGCCCGTACGCCGTTCCAGTGGGATGACGGAGAGAACGCAGGCTTTACTGAGGGCGAACCCTGGATCATGGTGAATCCTAATTATAATGAGATTAATGCAAAAGAGCAGCGGGAAAGAGAGGATTCTGTTTTCCGTTATTACCAGAAGCTGATCCGTCTGAGAAAAGAAAATCTGGTCATTGTATATGGAAGTTATGATCTTCTTCTTCCGGATTCCCGGGAAATCTATGCATACACCAGGACGCTAGGAGAAGAAAAACTTCTTGTGCTGTGTAATTATTCTGCAGAGGAGCAGCAGGTGGAAAGACCGGAAGAGTTCCAAGATTCAGAAGTCATGATTGCAAACTGTAAGATTATGGTGAAAGAAAATACGGTAATCCTTCCACCATATGGAGCAGTGGTATATAATATAAGAGGCTGAAGAATGATGAATGGAGTAGCAGTAAAATAAAACTGAAAATGTAAGGCGTTGCAAAATAGGTGATGTGCACCTGTGGAGCAGCGCTTTTTTATAACATAAAAGAAATATGATATGAAGAAAAACGACATTTTTCTTAGCAGGAATTCTTTGACAAACAGGAAAAGAGTGGTTACAATAGCAGATATCATATGAAATGGCAAAACGAGGAGATTATTATGAAAAAGTGGGAAAAAAACGTCCGTCGGGTGGTTCCCTATACTCCGGGAGAACAGCCGAACCAGTCGGATATGATAAAACTGAATACCAATGAGAATCCTTATCCTCCGGCTCCGGAGGTCAGAGAGGCGCTGCTGGCTTTGGACACAGATGAGCTGAGACTTTACCCGGATCCGGCGGCGAACCAGCTTGTATCAGCCGTGGCAGATGTCTATGGTGTGAAAAAAGATCAGGTTTTTGTGGGAGTAGGATCAGATGATGTGTTGGCAATGAGTTTTCTGACATTTTTTAACGGGGATAAACCGATCCTGTTTCCGGATATTACCTATTCTTTTTATGATGTGTGGGCAGACCTTTTTCGGATTCCTTATGAACGCCCTCTTCTGGATGAAAATTTTCATATCAGGAAGGAAGATTATTTCAAAGAAAACGGAGGAATCATTTTTCCAAATCCTAATGCACCCACAGGCGTGGCTATGGATTTGGAGGACGTGGAAGAAATCATAAGTAAAAATCAGGATGTGATCGTGATCGTAGACGAGGCTTATGTGGATTTTGGAGCACAGTCGGTTGTTCCCCTTATTGAGAAATATGAGAATCTTCTGGTAGTCCAGACACTTTCTAAGTCAAGGTCTATGGCAGGCATGCGGATTGGCATGGCTTTTGGAGACGCTACCTTGATCCGGTATCTGAATGATGTGAAATATTCCTTTAATTCTTACACTATGGACAGAACCGCTTTGGCAGCAGGGACAGCTTCTGTAAAAAATCAGGAATATTTTAAGAAAACCTGTCGTAAGATTATAGAAACAAGAGAATGGACAAAAAAAGAACTGAAGGCGCTGGGATTCTGCTTTGAGGACTCTATGGCAAATTTTATTTTTGCATCTCATGAAAGCTGTCCGGCAGAAGAATTATTCCAGGCTTTGCGCAGCCGCCATATTTATGTAAGATATTTTCCTGAAGGACGTACATCGGACTATTTAAGGATAACAATCGGAACTTGTCAGGAAATGGAAGTTCTGATCGCATTCCTGAAGGAATACCTGGGTCAGAGACAGATATCAGGAAACAGATAGGACAACAGACATAAGTTTTTAAGAATTTACCAACAGGAGGTTTTAATGGAAGTTTTAGTACAATGGTTTACAGAAAATCTGTCACAGTATATCTCGGCGGAGATGGTTGTTTTTATTATATCTATGATTCCAATCCTAGAGCTTCGAGGCGGGCTTCTGGCAGCCTCTCTTCTGAAGATTCCGGCAGCTACGGCGATTCCGATCTGTATTGTGGGAAATATCGTTCCAATCCCATTTATTCTTTTGTTTATCAGAAAGATATTTAAACTGATGAAAAAAACAAAGCTTTTCCATAAGCTGATCGTTAAGCTTGAGGACAGAGCCATGGGAAAAAGTGATCAGATCAAAAAATATGAATTTTGGGGGCTTTTATTGTTTGTGGGAATCCCTCTTCCGGGAACCGGAGCCTGGACAGGTTCTTTGATCGCTTCGCTTCTGGAGGTTGACATCAAAAAATCTTCTCTTGCCATTTTGGGAGGAATCATTATGGCAACAGTAATCATGTATGTAGTGTCTTATGGCCTGCTGGGAAATATTGTTCATTGATCTTCTGATCTGATCTCTGCCGGGGACCGGGGAACCGGCAGCTGTTTATATATCCGGCAGTTTCACTTGTAGACAGAAAAAGAGAAGTGTGATAAAATAAAATTCAGTACAAATAAATCTAACACATACAGGGAATGTATCCCGAGAAAAAGACGGTTCCGGAATTGCTGCAGATATGAGGCGGCAATCCGGATTCTGATGTTCGTGTCGGTTCAGACAGATTATTCCGTAAATTTTATGATGAAGATGTAGTGAGTCCGGATTTGGTGGACATTATTTTTAAGAAAAGACTGAGGTAATTTTTTATGAGGGAAAAATACGAATCATTGTCACTTGCAACATTAAAAGAGTTGGCAAAGGCAAGAGGACTCAAGGGAATCTCTGCCATGCGAAAACCAGAATTGATAGAACGTATGCTTCAGGAAGACGAGAAAGAAGCTGCCGGTGGGGCGGCGGAAAACAAAAAAAACGATATGGAAGCAGAACAGAAAACGGATAATGACGGAGAGAAAACCGCAGACCGCCGCGAGGAGGGACAGTCCAGACATCAGGGCCGCACATACAGACAGAACAGCTATGTGCAGGAAAACCGCGGAAGCTATGAAAACCGCAGACGGAATAACTGGCAGGAGGACAGCCGCAGAAGCAGCAGCCAGGATGACGGCCGCAGAAATTACAGCAGTCAGGATGAAGAAACAGCCATGTCCGCAGATACTGCACAGCTTGACAGCGGCGAGAAGGCAAATGGTATCCTGGAGGTGCTTCCTGATGGGTATGGATTTATCCGCTGTGAAAATTATCTTCCAGGTGAAAATGATATCTATGTTTCGCCTGCCCAGATCCGCCGTTTTAACCTGAAAACAGGGGATATCATCCAGGGAAATATCCGGATCAAAACCCAGGGAGAAAAGTTCAGTGCTCTTCTTTATGTAACATCTATCAATGGTTTTCATCCCAGTGAAGGTCAGAGACGCTATAATTTTGAGGATATGACACCGATTTTTCCAAATGAACGTCTTAAAATGGAACGTCCGGGCGGAAGTGTTGCCATGCGTATTGTGGATCTGATCAGCCCTATCGGCAAGGGACAGCGAGGAATGATCGTATCTCCGCCGAAGGCAGGAAAAACAACACTTTTGAAGGATGTTGCAAAATCCATTCTCAGAAATAACGGAGATATGCACCTGATCATCCTGCTGATCGACGAACGTCCTGAGGAGGTAACGGATATTAAAGAGGCCATCCAGGGACCGAATGTAGAAGTGATCTATTCTACATTTGATGAGCTTCCCGATCACCATAAAAGAGTATCCGAGATGGTCATCGAGCGGGCTCGGCGTCTTGTCGAACATAAAAAAGACGTCACGATTCTTCTGGACTCGATCACCAGACTGGCAAGGGCCTACAACCTCTGTGTTCCTCCAAGCGGAAGAACACTTTCCGGAGGTCTGGATCCGGCTGCTTTACATATGCCGAAGCGATTTTTTGGTGCAGCCCGCAATATGCGGGAGGGAGGCAGCCTGACCATTCTTGCAACTGCTCTTGTAGATACCGGAAGCAAAATGGATGATGTGATCTACGAGGAGTTTAAGGGAACTGGAAATATGGAGCTGGTTCTTGACCGTAAGCTTCAGGAAAAAAGAGTATTTCCGGCCATCGATATCCAGAAATCCGGTACACGCCGTGAGGATCTTCTGCTTACTCAGGAGGAACAGGAAACCGTATTCAGTATGCGAAAGGCTTTGAACAGCCTGAAGGCTGATGAGGCAGTGGAACAGATCCTGAATATGTTTTCCCGTACCCGTACCAATGAAGAGTTTGTTCAGACTGCAAAAAAACAGAAATTTTTATAAACGGCTTGCATTTGCTTCAGGGGTATGTTATAATCAGAAAGCTGTAAAATAATAAATTCGTCTAATCAAATACGAATAGAAAATAATAGAAAGAAATACAGAGAGGTGAAAATCATGCGCGAAGGAATCCATCCGAACTATCATCAGGCAACTGTAACATGCAACTGTGGAAACACATTTGTAACAGGATCTACAAAAGAAGATATCCATGTGGAAATCTGCTCCAAATGCCATCCGTTCTACACTGGCCAGCAGAAGGCTGCTCAGGCTCGCGGACGTATCGATAAGTTCAACAGAAAATACGGCTTAAACAAATAATTGAACATTAAGAGAAATGTGAGTACAGGTTGAGGTTGGGAAATCTCAACCTGTCTTTGCTTTACAACGGAGATTTTATATGCAGAACAGATCATCAAATATTGGCGGTCAGGCAGTCATGGAAGGAATCATGATGCGGCACAAAGACAAATATTCCATTGGTGTCCGCCGTCCTGAC
>URWL01000130.1 GCA_900551465.1 uncultured Blautia sp.
CAGGAGTACTGACCTGAAATCTTTTCAGTTCTTCCAGTGTATAGTCTTTTACCCAGCCTGTGCCATTACAGACTCTGTCAATATTTTCATCATGAATGATCACCATCTGTCCATCCCTGCTAAGCTGGACGTCCAGTTCAATTCCATCTGCTCCCTGTTCTACTGCCAATGCAAAAGCCTCCAGGGTATTTTCTGACTTATAACCGCTTGCGCCTCTGTGGGCAAAAATTTCCGTAGTTTTCACTTTTCTGTCCTCCATAAAAATCTATCCGGGTGTATTTTACCACACCCGGATTTTGGAATAAAGCTGTACTGCAGCATTGTTTTTATTCATTTACAAGATTATATTCTTCAATTGCTCCATTAATAGATTCTGTCATATTTTTCACTGCAGCGTCCACATCCTCATTTCCATTAAGAAGACTTTCAATTTCTGATTCCACGATTGCTCTGGCTTCCGGAAATACACTTAAAAGTGCTCCAGCATATTCCGGTGCAGAATCATGAAGCTGATCAATAGCAGTCTGGAACTGCGGATATTCCGCTACATTCTGTTTAAAGGTCTCTTCTTCCTGAGCTGCAACTGTTACCGGAAAATATCCAGTCTGTGCATTCCAGTAAGCCTGTGATTCAGGAGAGATCAGGAACTTGATAAATTCCCATGTTGCACGAAGCTTTTTCGGCTCCTGGTTATCAAGAGCCCACAGAGAAGCGCCTCCAATAGATACACCACCCTCATCAGAAGAGGATACTTTCGGGAAATAAGCAGTACCAACCTCGAATTTACCGTTAACATCCTGCAGAATCTGTTTTAAAGATGCAGTAGATCCAAGAGTAATAGCAGATTTTCCTGCTGAAAAGTCTGCAAGACCTGCGTCTCCTCCTTTTCCTACAATGGGAGCAAAACCTTTGTCATTCAGATCTTTCCATACTGTAAGAATATTTTTTGCAGCTCCGTTTTCATCAAAGGCAACTGCTGTTGCAGCTTCTTTACGTCCATTTCCGTTATTGGCATACTCCAGTCCCTGTTTACTGATCAGCTGCTCAAAAAACCATCCATAAATTCCCATGGACATAGCCTCTCCTGCTCCGCCATTGTCCAGAAGCTGCTGACCAATCTCACCGATTCCTTCCAGGCTGTCCGGAACCTCTGTAATTCCTGCTTTTTCAAACATGTCTTTATTATAATAGAGAATTGGAGTCGATGAATTAAACGGCATAGAATATAATTCATTATCAATGGTATAATATGCAGCAAGGTTTGGCTCGATCTGTGAAAGATCATAGCCGTCTCCGTCGATCATCTCCTGCATAGGCACGATCCATCCGGAATCGATCATGAATCTTGTACCAATCTCATAAACCTGAACCAGATCAGCTCCCATATTTCCAATCTGAGCGCTTTTCAGCTTATTGAGAGAATCGTCATACTCTCCCTGATACTGCGCGTCTACAGTAATTCCATATTCGTTTTCCTCATTAAATTGTTTTACAAGAGTATCCAGAGCCTCTCCATTAACTCCTCCCATGGAATGCCAGAAGGAAATTGTTGTTCCATCTACCTCTGAGGCATCCGCCATCTCTGCTGTCGTATTTTCTGCTGCAAATACAGCTGATGAAGTTCCGGCGATCATGGATACTGCCAGCATTGACGCGATTACTTTTTTCTTCATGATTTTTTCTCCTCTTCTTCGTGTGATTTTTATTTATCCTTTCACAGCTCCGGAGAACATTCCCCGGATCAGCTGTTTCTGGCCGATGATAAAAATAGAAATTGACGGGATGATGATCATTACCACGCCTGCAATCATCAGAGTGATGGACTGGGAATCCACACTGTCCAGCATGCTGATACCGATCTGAACCGTACGTCTCGCATTGGATCCAGTTACCAGAAGCGGCCACATATACATATTCCATGCATTAATAAAGGTATAGACAGCCATGGCTCCAATAGCAGATTTTGTCAGTGGAATCAGGATTTTTACAATAAAGCGCAGATTTCCACATCCATCCAGCTTTGCCGATTCATAAAGCGAAACCGGAAACGTCATATAAAACTGACGAAACAGAAAGATTCCCATTGCAGATGTTAAATATGGAAGGATCAGTACCGGATAAGTATCAAGAATTCCCATTTTTCCTACAGTCAGGTAATTGGAAATGATCGTAGCCTCCCCGGGAACCATCATAGTTGCCATAACCAGCATAAAAAGGATTCCTTTTCCTTTGAATTCCAGGAAAGAAAAAGAAAAAGCCGCAAGCGAGCAGGAAATAATCTGTCCGATAGTAATACATCCAGCCATAATAAAGGAGTTCACAATAAATTTCAGAAGCGGTACATTTTTAAATGCATTGATAAAATTACTCCATGTAGGATGTTTTGGAAGAATATTCAATTCTGTTGTAAAAAGTTCGCTGGACGGCATAAATGCAATGCTTACTGCATAAAGCAATGGAAGCAGCACAACAAAAGCGAACAGAACATTTGCTGTCAGCCGAAGAGCTGTACGCCCTCTTCTTTTGGCAAGAGCCCTGGTATTCATTGTGTTCTTTATCTCCAGAAGCTCACTTCTGGTAATCTGTCCCTCCATGGGCAAAGCCATATTTTCTGCCTGACTCATCAGTATTTTACCCCTTTCTTTTCCATGCGAAACATAATCAGTGTAATGACCATAACGATCAGAAACAGGATGACTGACTGGGCCGCTGCACTTCCGAAACGATAGTTAAAAAACGCATCTCTGTAAATAGAATAGACGATTACATTGGTGCTTTCATTTGGTCCGCCCTCTGTCAGGATCTTAATCTGTCCAAAGGACTGAAATGCCTGAATAATATTAACTACCAGTGTATAGAACATAATAGGAGAAAGTCCGGGCAGCGTAAGGCTGAAAAACTGCTGTATGCCGCTTGCGCCATCCACCGACGCTCTCTCGTAGATTGTTTCGTCAATATTTCCCAGTCCTGCGGAAAAATACAGAAAGTTAATTCCGCTGTTCAGCCACGCTGTAAGGATTGCCACACACCAAAGCGCAGTTTTGGGATCATTCAGCCAGTTAATATCAAGATTCAACAGTTTATTTACAATTCCCACTGCAGGATGGAGCATGATCTGAAAGATCATTGCCGCAGAACTGGAGGCAATCGCCATAGGAAGAGCATAGGCCGTGCTGAAAAACCTGATTCCCGGAAAAGCCTTATTGCAGAGAACTGCTGCCACAAGACCCAAAAACATACTTCCAATTACAACCACTGAAACAAATATCAGGGTAACCTTCAGGCTGTTATGGAAAGACGGGGAACTAAGAAGAGCTTTATAGTTTTCCAGGCCCACAAAAAGCTTTGCCTCGCCCATTTTATTTGTTTTATACAGACTAAGGTAAATAGTCTTAAAAAATGGATAAAACAAAAATACTGCGAAAATCAACATACTTGGGACAAGATAAAAATATGGGTTGATTTTTGCCGCTGATTTTTTTCCCATTATTGCACCTCCTCCCTGTATAAAAGATTTTTTTCTGTTTCCGGATCAAAAATATGTATTTTTTCCATGTCGAAATAAAGTTTTATTTTCTCACCTGTCTGTGTCTTGTTTTCCGGTTTCAGACGTACTGCATGAGTTTTATTCTGCTCATCAAAGTAAAGTATGGTTTCTGCACCGGTCATTTCCCGATTTACGACTATTTCTTCCATATTTTCTGTCTGGTCCATAATTCCCAGCTCTCTTGCACCGTCTTCATCATAAATATCCTCTGGACGGATTCCCAGGATTACCTGACGACCATTCGCAGTTATTCCCATACGTTTTGTCAACGGATCACTTAGATAAAACTTTTTACCCTGACCGGATTCTTCCATTACAAGAGCCACACGATTGTCTGCCTCTGCCTTGATCCTGCATCTGAAAAAGTTCATGGACGGCGAACCAAGAAAACCTGCAACAAACAGATTAATCGGGTTGTTGTAGATTTTTGCCGGAGCACCTACCTGCTGTATATATCCGGCTTTCATAACCACAATCTTTGTCCCCAGAGTCATTGCTTCCGTCTGATCATGAGTTACATAGATCATTGTTGTTCCAAGCTGTTCGTGAAGCTTCAGAAGTTCCACCCGCATCTGCGCTCTCAGTTTTGCATCCAGATTCGATAATGGTTCATCCATTAAAAAGGCCTTCGGTTTACGAATGATCGCACTTCCTATGGCAACCCTCTGCTTCTGCCCTCCGGAAAGAGCTGATGGACGACGGTCCAAAAGAGACTCGATCTCCAGAATTTCTGCCACATGATGAACTCTCTCGTGGATTTCCTTTTTGGGAACCTTTCTTATCTTCAGAGCATACGCCAGGTTTCCATAGACAGTCATATTTGGATAAAGAGCATAATTCTGGAATACCATAGCCATTCCCCGCTCTTTTGGTTCCAGATAATTACAAAGCTGTCCATCAATCCAGAGTTCACCGTCTGTAATCTCTTCAAGACCTGCGATCAATCTGAGTGTAGTTGATTTCCCGCATCCGGAAGGTCCTACAAATATGACAAATTCCTTATCATGAATATCCAGATTAAAGTCTTTTACTCCGTAATGCTCCGGATCAAATTGTCTGCTTACATTTCTCAATGCAATTTCCGACATTACATTTCCTCCTCTGCAGCTTTATGCCGCGCTGTTTTAAACCTTTTCCATTATGCCGGAAGAAAATATTTTGTTCTATCATGGGTTTTAAAAAGATTCGTAAAAAATAGATGCAGAATTTTGATATTTTGTAAGAAAAAAATAAAATTTATTTTGAATATCAGACTATTTTTAATGATTTCTATACAACGAAAAAACACCGTCCCCGCGGCAATCACGTTGTCCGCAAAAACAGTGCTTTAAGTGCGTCTTCAGGGGTTCGAACCCTGGACACCCTGATTAAGAGTCAGGTGCTCTGCCAGCTGAGCTAAAGACGCTTATTAAATTGTGTTTATTTTGTGTATTTCCTTAACGCAAGAATTATTATACGAAACCACAGATAAAAAGTCAAGCATTATTTTATAATTTTTTTAAATTTTTTCACCAAAAAATCACTTTTCCCTTTTATCCGCATTTTTTCTATCCAACGAATCCAGCATTTTTGCCAGTTCACCTGCATTCTTATGAATTTTTTTCAAATGTCCGTCCAGTCTGCGATGCTCATAACTGAACTGCATCAGGGCTGCCTGGATTCTGCCATGCTTTTTCAGCGCCGCCATAATGCCTCTCTCCTTCTAAACAATTTTACTCAATTGATAAAAAGAGGACAGCAGTCTCTGTCCTCTGAAGTGTTTCTTCTATATTATATGTATATCTGATACAGACTGTTACCCATTACTTCTGGCGGATCACCAGCTTGCAGATAGGATTTCCCATAGAAGAAAATTTCTCCTCATATTCAGTCATCACATTTCCTTCCATCATATCCTCCTGATGATGAAGGTCAAATGTATGTGCCAGCAGCTCCCAGCTGCTTTCCTGCACCTCTTCCAGTGAAAAGTCGAACAGATCCCTGTTATCTGTTTTAAACTCTACCAGTCCTTCCGGAACCAGAATTTTTTCATAGCGGGTAAGAAATTCCCTTGAAGTAAGCCTTCTTTTGGCATGACGGGCCTTTGGCCATGGATCGGAAAAATTCAGATAGATCTTCTGAACCTCTCCCTTTTCAAAAATGTCCGGCAATTCTCTGGCATCCACTCTCATAAATAAGAGATTATCAAATCCCTCTCCTGCCTCCTCCAGTTCCTCTCTTTTTTGAAGCGCCCGAAGAAGAACGCTGTCGTACATTTCAATTCCTACATAATTTACATCCGGATGAAGTCTTGCCATATCCATAAGGAAACGTCCCTTTCCCATCCCCACTTCTATATGAAGCGGCTGCTTTTTCGAAAAACACTCCGACCATTTCCCCTTATTCTCTTTCGGATTCTGCACTACATAAGCACTTTCCTGGATTGCATCCTTTGCCCCGGGTATATTCCGCAATCTCATATCTGATCTGTCCTCCTGTAAACTTAAACGTAATCCTATCATACATGTTTTCTTTCCTTACATCAAGAAAATTTTCCCTGTATATCCTCCATAAAAACAAAATTTTATGACATATTAACAAGAAAAAGGAAAATAATAACCATAAGACTGCTGTAATTTTGTGTGGAAATTCTTGTACAAAAGGTGTATCATAG
>URWL01000131.1 GCA_900551465.1 uncultured Blautia sp.
ATGTCATCCGGGTGGCAGGAGTAAGGATAAAGAGGAACACAGGCCATCATACAGCCTATCTGGAAATCGGGATTGATCTCATGACCTTTTTTTACAACAAGGGCACTTGCAATCAGTTCATGATGGACTACCTGATACATACATTCCTCAGGATTGTCCTGTTCCGGGAAGACCACTCCGGAACAGGTATAGCCGAACAAAGGATATTTATAGTTTTTCTGATTGTTGATCTCATTGAAGGTCATCCAGTATTTTACTTTATCCTTATAGCGTTCCATGACAGTAAGTGCATATTTTACAAAGAAATCAATTACCCGTCTGTCTTTCCAACCGCCATATTCTTTTACAAGGTGGTAGGGCATTTCAAAATGAGAAAGTGTGATAACAGGCTGGATATTGTATTTTAATAATTCATCAAACAGGCTGTCATAAAATTGAAGACCGGCCTCATTTGGACATTCATCATCGCCATTCGGAAAAATACGGGTCCAGGCAATCGAAGTTCGAAAACACTTGAAACCCATTTCCGCAAACATTTTAACATCTTCTTTATAATGATGGTAAAAATCAATGCCCTCATGATTTGGATAATAACAATCTTTTTTTACTCCATCGGTAATTCGTCGGTCAACACCATGTGCACCGGCTGTAAGCACATCAACGATACTGACGCCTTTTCCGTCTTCATTCCATGCTCCTTCTACCTGATGGGCTGCAACTGCGCCGCCCCAGAGAAAGCTTTCCGGTAATCTGTTCATTTAAGATCCTCCTGTTATATTACGCGAATAACGGTATCCTGACAGTTTACATCTACGTCTGCGCAAATTTCCAGATCCTGACCGTCCTTTTTTTCTGTTACAATAAAAATGACAGTTGGATCATATCCATTGTTTTCAATAAAATCTTTATCAAAGGAAACAAGAAGTTCGCCCTTTTTTACTGTCTGCCCCTGTTCTACATGAGCTGTGAATCCTTTTCCGTTCAGTTCGACTGTGTTGATTCCGATATGGATCAGTGCTTCTGTATCTCCGGAAGAAATGCCTACTGCATGACCGGTAGGAAATACTACCTGAATTGTTCCGTCACATGGCGCATATACTTTTCCCTCAATCGGAAGGATTCCAACACCATCCCCCATTGTTCTGGATGCAAACACTTCATCCTTAACCTGAGAAACCGGGATCACATGACCATTCACCGGGCTTCTAAGAATTAGTCCTTCGACAGCTTTTTCTGTTTCCTTTGTTTCGTCAGCGGTCTCTGGATGCTCCGGTTCTTTGGAGGATTTGGCTTCCGGCATTGGTAAATCTTCCTTAAATCCCACGATCCATGTAAGAACCGTTCCCAGAACAAAGGAGATTATGATGGAAAGCAGGAATCCGAGGAACTGACTGGTATGTCCGGCTTTAAAGTATGCCGGGATGGTAGCAATACCAGGCATGTTATAGCCCCAGGATACTGCATTAAAAGCGCCGCCTACTGCACCGCCCACGGCGCCGGCAATGCATCCGCAGATCATAGGCTTCTTTAATCTTAAGTTGACACCGTAGATAGCCGGCTCTGTGATACCAAAAAGTCCGGTAACGGCTGCGGAAGCAGACACACCTTTCATATCACGGTCTTTTGTTTTTAAAAATACGCCTAAGGTTGCTCCGGCCTGGGCAAATACTGCGGATGCCTGAAGACCGGTAAAAGTATCATATCCAAGGGCTGCATAGTTTCCTACGGTTACGGGAGTGATTCCCCAGTGAACACCAAAAATAACCAGAACCTCCCATAAACCGCCTACAACAATACCTGCAATGATCGGGCTCAGACCATAAAGGAAATTATAGGCTCCTCCGATGGCTCCGCCTACGGCATTTCCTACAGGCCCTACTACCAGTAAGGTCAGTGGAACCATAAGAGTGATGGTAAACATTGGAGAAAAAAGATTTCTCACAACGATGGGCAGATGTTTGTCAAAAAATTTCTGTACATAGGACGCTGCCCATACAGTAAGAATGATCGGTATAACCGAAGATGTATAGCTTAAAAGCTGTACCCGGATTCCGAGAAAATAAACAGGATCTCCTGCGTTTACCATGCTGATATAATCCGGACATACAAGCGCACAGGCGATTACCACTGCGGTATATACGTTCATGCCAAATTTCTTTGCTGCTGTAACTGCGATCAGTACAGGCAGAAAAGTAAACGCTGTCCATGAGATAAAATTCAGGATCTGATAGGTTCCGCCTGCTGTATCAATGGCATTGAGGGCAACGAAAATACCAAGGATACCCTGCAGGATACCACAGGCTGCCAGAGTATATAAAAATGGAGCAAAAATGCTGGAGATCACATCAATGATCCGGCTGAATATGCCTGCTTTATTTGCAGGATTCGCTTCTGCCTGTGATGCATCAATGGTGACCAGTTCCATAACAAAATCAAAAGCATCCTTTACATGGTTGCCGATCACTACCTGATACTGTCCTCCTGCCTGCACTACTGTAATAACTCCCGGAATCTTTTTTACTTTGTCTGAATCGATTTTTGATTCATCCTTTAAAATAAATCTTAATCGTGTTGCACAATGAGTGACATTATTAATATTGCTGTTTCCGCCTAATTCTTTTACCAGCTCTTTCGCTGTGATTCTGTAATCTATAGCCATGCCAGCTACCCCTTTCCTTTTTTTCGGTACCGGTTACCTGATAATTCCATTATACAAATTTCAGCATAAAATACTATAGTTTCAGACCTGTCAGATACATGTCACAGAGATAAGAAACATGTTTTTTTCAGGAAACAGCCTGTTACCTGAAACAGCTTCAGATCAGCCGTCTTCCAATGGTTTCCAGAAGATAGATAACAGGTACCTGGGAAGTAATATTATATTCTTCATGGATCATGTGATGCCCGACAAAATAGCTGAGATGAAAATCGGAAATTTTTGCAAGCGTACAGGAGGAGCCATTGGTAATACTCAGTATCCGTGCATTATGACGCTTGAAGCGTTCTGCCATTTGAATTACCTGTTGTGTTTCGCCGGATTCTGAAAGTGCGATAATGATAGCTGAATCCATATCTTCATGAATGGGATAATAGGGATCTTCAATATACTGGGCATATTTGCCGATGTTGGAAAAATATCTGGCTCCGTATTTTCCTAAGATTCCTGAGGTTCCGATTCCGATAAAGATTAAAAGCCTGGCATCACGGATTTGAGCCACTACTTTGTTTATCCTTTCTTCATATTCTGTTGAAGTTACCGTATGCAGAAAATACATGATTTCATCCGTTCCATTGTCTTTTAGCTGTTTTTCTTTTTTATCTTCTGTGAGAAACTGCTTGAATTTCACTTTGAATTCTGAATATCCGTCACATCCTGTTTTTTTGCAGAAACGCAGTATAGTGGAGGTGGATACATGTACGGCATCTGCCAGCTCCCGGATGGTCATATACTTTACTTCTTCTTTATGTTCCATAATATAGCTGTAAACAAGCATTTCAAGATCATTGTAGGTCTGTAGGCTCTGGTAATCAAACATGTGAATGCTCCTTTTGTATTTTTTTATATTATAAAGTCCGACCGCAGCAGAACGCAAGGTAATTTCTTCAATTATGTGTCAGCATAACTGTACAGTTCTATGAAAAAAGACAGCGGGATAATGCTCCGCTGCCTCTTTTCATGAATATGTATAATAGAAATTGGAATGTAAAATGGGCGTTTTATAAATTCAGGATTTTTTCGCGGATATAATCTATGTTTCCTGCGGACATACTGAATTCATCCAGTCCAAGATCCAGAAGGAGAAGGGTGGCGTTGGGGTCTCCTGCCATTTCCCCGCACATACCTACCTTGATCCCTTCCTGATGACCGGCTGCTATTACTGCAGCAATAGCTTTTACAACAGCCGGATGAAAGTAACTGTACCGGTCAGACACCTTGCGGTTTCCTCTGTCCACAGCCAGGAGATACTGGGTGAGATCGTTTGTTCCTATGCTGAAAAAATCTGCTTCTTTTGCAAATTCTTCTGCAAGTATTACGCTGGCAGGAGTTTCTATCATCATACCGATTTTGATGTTCCGGTCAAAATATACACCTTCCTGGTCCAGCTCTTTCATACACTGGCGGGTCAGTTCTCTTGCCTCTCTTAATTCTTCCGTTGAAATAATCATAGGGAACATGATACGTATATGTCCAAAAGCACTTGCACGAAGAATGGCACGAAGCTGTGCTTTGAACATATCTTTCATGTCAAGAGAGATACGAATGGCTCTCCATCCAAGGAAAGGATTTTCTTCTTTGTCAAAATCAAAGTAGGAAAGCGCTTTATCGCCTCCGATATCCAGAGTGCGGATCGTTAGCTCCTGAGGACAAAGTTCAGCAGCGGCCTTATACACCTGAAACTGCTCTTCCTCTGAAGGAAAATGATCGTTTTCCATATACAGAAGTTCGCTGCGGAACAGTCCGATACCGTCTATGTTCATGGGCAGTGCTCTTTCTATATCCTCCAGATTACCGACATTTGCACACAGGGCTATTTTTTTACCTTCCCGGGTAACTGCCGGCTGATTCCTTAGCTCCTTCAGATATGCCTTCTTTTTTAAAAACTGTTCCTGTTTTTCCTGAAATTCTCTTATGGTATCATGATCCGGCTCAATACAGATTAATCCGCTTTCTGCATCCATGCAGATCTCAACACCGTCCTGAAGGCTGCCGAGGAGTTTTCCGGCGCCTACAAGTGCTGGAATCCCCATGCTTCTGGCAATAATAGAAACATGACTGGTGATACCGCCTTCCTCCGTAATGATTCCCTTGATATATTTCGGATTCATTTTCACGGTATCGGATGGAAAAAGATCTTTTGCCACAACAATAACTTCTCGGGATATCTGTGCCAGATCCGGACGCTGAACGCCTTTTAACTGTGCCATAAAGCGTTTTCCTACATCACGGATGTCAGCAGCGCGTTCTTTCATATAGGCATCTTCCATGGAAGCAAAGATCAGCGCAAGTTCTTCCACAGTTTCCTGGAGGGAAAGCTGAACATTTTTGTGTTCATTTCGGATTCTGGCAAGAACTCCTTCGCTGAGAGTAAAATCCTCTGCAATTTCCAGATGCGCTGCAAAAATATCATTTTTTTCAGCCAGAAGATGCAGTTCATTTGATACAGACACTTTTGCTTTTTCAAAAAGCAGTATTTCATTCTCTTCCTGCTCTTCTGCAATACACTCTGTTACTGCAGAGAGATCCGGCTCCTGATAAAGATATGCCGATGCTGCGGTAATTCCCCGGGAAGCAGTTTTTTCCACTGTAAACTGTCTCATACCTCTTCTCCAAGACCGCTTTCGATAAGCTCAGCAAGTTTTTTCAGATCTTCCTCTTCGGTTTCTCCTGTGCACTCCAGCTCAATTTCCGAACCACTTTTTATAGCCGCAGCCATGATGTTCAGAATACTTTTCACCTGAATATTTTTAGAGCCATAATGAATGATCACATTGGATCTGCATTTTCCTGCTGCCTGTGCCAGAACTCCCGCCGGTCTTGCATGAAGACCGGACGGATTTTTAATGATGAGTTTTTTTGATACCATAGTAATTCCTCCCAATAATTGTAAATTCTGTTTTTATTATGCTTCCACACCAAAATGTTCAAAAAGGATTTTTTCTGCTTCTGCGCTCCAGAGACCACGATTGTTTTTGCATACTTCATCCAGTTTTTTAAGCAGCGGATCTGTTTCGCCTAACTTTCCAAAATCCTCAATAGCTGTCAAAGGCATATCAAACTGGGTATAAGTAAGCTTTTTGCCTCCCGGGATATTTGGAAGGTTTAAAGTAGCATCTGCGATACTGTCGATTCCTCCTACATGAGTAACCATAACTGCCGGCTCAATTTTTCCTTTTGCTGCCAGATCGTTTGCTTCGATCAGATCGTCGTTGTTTCCGCCTGTAGTACCAAGAATATGAGTGCTTGTATAATGTGCGTTGTAGAGATTGATTTCTGCTTTGAACTGGTTATCTGTAGGACCTGCGAAGAAATTCATGCAGCCGTCAAATGCAAGAAGCTGATCTCCAAGCTCTGCCACCTTGCGGTTAGGAATATAGACAAATACATCATCGTAGCCCTTTCCGCCGGTAATATCTTTTAGTTCTTTTACAGGATTTTCCATTTTTGCTGTATTTACA
>URWL01000132.1 GCA_900551465.1 uncultured Blautia sp.
ATTATAACGTTTCCCTACAAAAAAAGCCAGTACATATCAATATGATATATACCGGCCTGATGCATTATTTTTTATAAATAAAATTGCTGTATTCTGGATTATCTATATTAGAGGAATCGATCCACGCCGGTTCCAGAAGATCTGTTTCTTCTGACTTCTGTACACCATCTGAATCTGTCATATGAGCAGCTGCCAAAATAGTCTGATATCCCATTTCATATGGATCCTGGGATACAATTCCAAGCTCTCTTCCATCCTTTACTGCAGCCTGCTGTTTTGTAGTTGCATCCACTCCAATCATAACAGGGAGCTGTTCGTCTGTCTGTTCCAACGAGAGATAAAGATCAGACATGTCTGCATTTGTACAGTATACACCATCTGCCTCAGGATGTTTCTTCAATGCGTCCTGCATAGCCGCATTCATATCTTCAACTTCATCTGCATAAAGTTCTTCCAGAATGTTCATTTCCGAATACTCTGCAATTGCATTCTTAAATCCGTCTACACGCTTTTGATTGCTCTGTGTTTTTCCCTGAGCTGCAAAAATAAGAATATCGCCCTGCTGTTCCAGAGCTTCTGCCATCTTCTCACCGGCAATCTCACCGACTCTGTCATTATCTGTACCATAAAAATCTGCAATAAGCTGGTCATCGCTGACATTAGAATCAAATACGATCACCGGAATGTCATTCTCTGCTGCAGTTTCCAACTGTGCCAAACAGGAATTCATATCACTGGCTGATAAACATAATACTGCAGGATTCTCTGAAATTACCGCATCCAGAGTATTAACCTGCTCTTCTACATTTAGCTCATCTGACGGTCCTTCAAATGTCATTTTAATCTGATCATTGGATTTCAGTCCATATGCTTCATTAATATCTTTAACCGCCGCATCCATTCCCTGATGAACCATGTCCCAAAATTCACCACTAACGCATTTGCTCACTACTGCAATTCTGCTTCCTGGCAAAACCGGAACCGATGTATCAATCTGAACAGCTGTTTCTTCGCTGCTTTGTTCTGTCTCATCTTCTGTCCGCACACTTGCTATAACCAATTCACCAAGACTTCCGCTTTTAACAGCAATTCCTCCGGCCAGGATTACTCCTGTCAAAACAACTGCTGCTGCCGCCGCTTTCTTCATTACCCTTCTCCTCTCCTATGACCTGTATGTGCATCCAATCTTTTACTAGTTAAGTCACCTTATCACATTTTACATTTAACGTCCATACTTTTCATAGTTTTTTCATGAATTTGGGCAAAGTTTTACATTTTTCTTCAAAATAAAACTGTTCTCTGCATACATTCAAAGCTTGGAAAATCCTTCAAATGCCGCACCTTCAGGTTTCACGGAAAACTCCATCTTTTTGTTGGTTTTAGGATGACAAAAACACAGATAACAGGAACAAAGTCCCAATGAAAGTCCTGATTCATCTGTAGGATTGTACTTTCGATCTCCAATAAGAGGCATTCCGGCATGACTCATTTGTACGCGGATCTGATGATGTCGTCCGGTATCAAGTTTTATTTTTATCAGATATCGAAATCCCGAAGAAGTTCTTTCATCCGGTATTTTTTCTATAAATTCATACTCTAAAATTGCTTTTTTAGCCCCTTTTGTTTTTTCACTTACCACCGCAGACATGTTTTTTCTTCCATCTTTCAAAAGATAGTCTGTCAGTGTATCTTTTTCGGACCTGCACTGATCTGTAACTGCCAGATATATTTTTCCAAAGCCGCCGTTGGTCAGCTGCTGATTCAGCTTTGCTGCAGCCTGAGATGTTTTTGCAAATACAATAGCCCCCTCTACCGGAAGATCCAGTCTGTGGATCACACCTATCCATGGCACATTGGAACAATTCTTTGCATACAGATAATTTTTCAGAACACTTTCCATATCTATACTTCCTATTCTGGAATTCTGTACTGCAATTCCTGCCGGTTTATGGCAGACCAATATCTCTTTATCTTCATACAAAATACAATCTTCTATCTTTTTATTCCACATAAAAAAGACTCTCCTTTTGTGTTTCTGTGGAGAGTATACCTTAAAAACATATAGATAGCAAGAACGACGGCCATCACTTTTTACTGCATTTTCAAAAATGATGACCGTCTTAACATTCTTCGTTATTCAATTTTTATTATCCTCTTTTTTAAAGATTTTTCTCGTGTCTAATAGGAAATTTCTTTTACATCTTGTGCATATATTTCCATATTCTATATTCAGTTTTTCCGTTCGTCATATATTCCTATATGTTTTACATATCTTATCTTATTTCCTGCTCATAAACGATATGATAAAGTATCATTCGATTTATTTAGAAAGTTGATAGATTTAAAATTATAACTTACGAATTATAATTTTTAAATTTTAATAATATCTTTTGTAAGAAGATATTCTTCTGATGTAAGGCTTCAATTCATATAATCTGTCACCTGGTGATCTTTCTTATATGGATTTCAAAATATCTTTCCTGTCTGTCATCAAATTTCTCAAAAGCTCTTCCTTTTGACGAAATTCTAAGACTGGAAGTTATATTTCTTCAACAAATGTTTCTTTACACATTTTTGAAGGTCTTTATATCAGGTTCGTAACAGTTATTCAATACGAAAAATCGATTCTATATACCTGAAGTACGATTCCCTCATTATTACTTTTTCAAAAGTTCTGTTTGCCAGAATTACCATTTATATTATTTTTATAATACTTTCTGTATAATTTCATTTTATGAAGTTTTCTTTGAAATTCGTATCTTCCGGATCCTTATCAGATTGACATCTGAATAAATTTCACCTCATGGATTTCCATCTCTCAGAGCACTTACCGCTAAAATGATAACTTTCCAGTCAGATCATAAAATATAATTTAATGATTTTCTTTTTACTGAAAGTAAATATACAGGATATTCTTTACAGATCTTATGTACCAGGTCTTTCTTGCAGGAAACTCGATTCCTGTTACTGATTCGTATTGATGATTGTGATGACTACCTTCCCAATGGAATCACCTATACCTTTCTATTGATTTCATCCTTTTCATGTAACATTTATATATGCTATGAATTGAATGATTTTTCTTTTGTACTTTTTATTTTCTTCTGTTTTCTTTTGATGAGTATATAATAGCACTTCCCTCTGTATTTGTCAATACTTTTTTAATTTATTTTTGTTATAATTTATTTATTGCCCATTTAATTTGTATTAAAACTATTATTTGAATATATTTTCATTAAATTTCTGATAATTTAATAGTTTGAAAATAATCAGAAATCAAAAAGAGACTGCCTGTAAAGCAGCTTCGAGAATGCATCCCGCAGCCGTCTTTTCAGCAGTCTCCAAAATTTTTATTTCTTATTGTAGTTGATCAGACAACCTTTCAGGATAATCTCTCTCTCATCGTCTGTCAGTTCTCCCAGCGTTACCTGGAATTCTTTCAGTCCTTCTTCTTTTACCACATATCCGGTAATACTGTCAGCCTTTTCTGCCACTGCTTTACGGACATCAGGAAACAGAAGATAATCTCCATTTGCAAAAGGAAGTTCTCCGTCCTGGATCAGGAAAGGAAGCATACCCCAGTTGATCAGGTTAGAACGATAACGTTTGGTTGCATACTCATTGGCAATATTTGCCCATCCGCCAAGCACTTTCTGACAGGAAGCCGCCTGCTCACGTGCAGATCCGTCCCCTGGCTTTACTGCAAAAATAGTACTTCCGATTCCAAGATTACCCTTTCCGATTTCCGGGAACCGCTTACAGATTGCTTCCATTACCGGATTCAGTTCCGGAACAGCCTCCACAGGATCCTGATCTGCCTGAAGAGCTTTCTGTGCCTGCTGGATCTCTTTTGCACGTCCAACATAGGCCGGATCTTTTCTGGAAAGCGTAAACTCTGCAAGTCCCAATGGATTTGAACGGTAAGAAGAGGTTTCTCCGGAAGGAATCAGCTCATCTGTTGTAGTAACCGGATCGTGGATCTCTGAAACCACTTTTAATACAAGATTATCTGCCAGTGACGGCATTTCCGGCCAGTCCTTGATATTTGGTCCAAACTGTATCTCTACATCAGGATCTGCAATACCTTTACTGTCAAAGATACGATTTTCATAAATTGTTTTGTCAAAGAAATATTTCTGTCCTGTATAGGAACCGGTATATGTCTCTGCTGATGTCAGGAAGCCTTTATTTGCAGCTGTTGCCGCAATAGATCTGGCATCCATAAGAGCAACTGATGAAATCTGCCCGTTCTGGATCTTGGATCCCTCACGGTTAGGGAAATTTCTGGTAGTATGACGAATACTGAATGCATTGTTGGCCGGAGTATCCCCTGCGCCAAAGCACGGACCACAGAACGCAGTTTTTACTACAGCTCCTGTCGCCATAAGATCTGCCAGAACACCATTCTTGGCAAGTTCCATATAGATCGGTGTACTTGCGGGATATACGCTTAATGTAAAGGCATCTGCTCCAATGCTGGAACCACGCAGGATATCTGCTGCAGCACAGATATTTTCAAAACCGCCGCCGGCACAGCCAGCGATAATTCCCTGGTCTACATAAAGCTTTCCATCAACAACTTTATCTTTCAGCGTAAACGGAACTTTACCATCCAGACTTACCTGAGCCTTTTTCTCTACATCATTTAAAATATCCTCAAGATTTTCATTTAATTCATCAATAGTATATGTATTGCTTGGATGGAATGGCATTGCGATCATAGGCTTGATCTCGCTGAGGTCTACCTCTACACAGCCGTCATAGTAAGCCACATCACCCGGCTGAAGCTTTTTGTAATCTTCTTTTCTTCCATGGATCTCATAAAATTCTTCAATCTTGTCATCTGTCTGCCAGATGGAAGAAAGACAGGTAGTCTCTGTTGTCATTACGTCAATGCCGATACGGAAATCTGCGCTTAATCCTGCAACACCAGGTCCTACGAACTCCATAACCTTATTTTTTACATAGCCATTTGCAAAAACCTTGCCAATGATCGCAAGGGCAACGTCCTGAGGGCCAACACCCGGTCGTGGCTGTCCTTTCAGATAAACAGCCACAACACCTGGCATATTAATGTCATAGGTCTGGGAAAGAAGCTGTTTTACCAGCTCTCCGCCGCCTTCTCCCATAGCCATGGTACCCAGAGCGCCATAACGGGTATGACTGTCGGAACCAAGGATCATCTTGCCGCCGCCGGCAAGCATTTCACGGGCATACTGATGGATAACTGCCTGATGAGGCGGAACATAAACACCGCCATATTTCTTGGCACAGGTAAGGCCAAACATATGGTCATCTTCATTGATCGTACCGCCTACTGCACAGAGAGAGTTGTGGCAGTTGGTAAGCACATAGGGAACCGGAAATTTTTCAAGTCCGGAAGCACGGGCTGTCTGGATGATTCCTACAAAAGTAATATCATGAGAAGTAAGTTTATCAAATTTAATCTGCAGTTTCTGCATGTTTCCGGAAGTATTGTGCGCTTCCAGAATGCCATATGCCATGGTATTTTTTACAGCTTCTTCTTTTGATACCGGCTGTGTCATGCAGTTTTCTTCTACAATATCATGGCCGTTCAAAAGATAAACGCCGCCTTCGTATAACTTCATAATAGCTCCTCCATTCATAATTCTATTTTGATAATTAATTTATTATAGTGCATTTTTAAAGAATCTGCAATGAAATTCCTGCATGGACTACGAAAATTCACAATGTTCGTTACTGTTCTTTTTCTTTATAAAACAAATACCAAGCATATTCATCACCAAAAGACAGAACATTATGATTGTCAGTATGAGTACAGGCCAATGAAATACAAAATACGACAGTTTATTTTCCATATAAACCTTTATGCACAGCAAAATCCCTGTCCCTGCAGTTAACAGCAAACCTGTTATAAACAGAAAATAGCAGATACCTTCTCCATACAGCATCATTTTCATTTGTTTATCCGTCATTCCAATGCTCTGCATCATACGAAATTCTTTACGTCGGGCATACATTCCAGTTATTACAACGTTAAAATAATTTGCCAGTCCTGCAATTAATAAAATAATACTTATGCTACCTAAAAGAATCCGGTTCCCGCGCATATATATTTCTTTTTGCCGGATCAGGTCTGATTTGCAAATAACAAAAATCCC
>URWL01000133.1 GCA_900551465.1 uncultured Blautia sp.
GGTCTATATCAAAAACAGACCAAAGGTATTTCCTGAGGTATGCCATTCCTGTGGGGGCTGTGCTCTTGTCTGTCCAGATAAGGCTGTGACAGAAAAGAAAAAAGTCATTGGCAGGGTGGAAACAGGGTACCATGGAGAGACACGGACGGTAACAGGAATCTTAAATCTTGGGGAGGCTTCCGGTGTACCTGTGATCCGGGAAGCTCTGAAAGAGGGCGACGGGCAGAACGTACCAGTGCTGATCGACTGTCCGCCGGGAAGTGCCTGTCCTGTAGTAGAAAGTATTTCAGAAGCGGATTTCTGTATCCTGGTGGCAGAACCGACAGCGTTTGGCTTCCATAATTTCTGTATGGTTCATGAACTGGCAGAGCTTCTTGGAAAGCCCTGCGGTGTTGTGATCAATAAGTGGGAAGGAGTCTATGAGCCTCTGGAAGAATACTGCAAAGAGAAAAAGCTTCCGGTTCTTCTCAGGATTCCATACGAAGAAAGGATTGCAGAAATTGTTTCTTCCGGAAAGATTCTCGTAGAAGAATTTCCTGAATACAGAAAAAAATTTCAGGAGCTTCTGAAAAAAACAGGAGGTGGGCAGGCATGAAACGTCTTCTGGTATTAAGCGGAAAGGGTGGCACGGGAAAAACGACGGTGTCCTCGTCTTTTATTGAATTTTCTCAGGCACGGGCTATTGCAGACTGTGATGTGGATGCTCCAAACCTTCATCTTGTTACAAAAATGGAGACAGAACCGGAAGTATCTGAGTTTATGGGAGCAGAAAAAGCAGTAATCGATCCGGAAAAATGTATTGGCTGCGGACAGTGCGCAGAGTACTGCAGGTTTGGTGCAGTCAAAAGCTGCGGGGAGGTTTATCAGATACAGGATTATGCCTGTGAAGGCTGCGGTATCTGTGAATATGTCTGTCCTCAGTCTGCAGTTACCATGAAAGATGATGTGGCAGGCAGACAGGAGCTTTACAAAGGGGAAAAAGTTTTTTCCACTGCCGCATTAAAAATGGGACGAGGAAATTCAGGAAAGCTGGTAACAGCCGTAAAGCTTGCCATGCTGAAAGCGGCACCTGAGACAGAACTGGCTGTGGTAGATGGTTCACCGGGAATCGGCTGTCCGGTAATCGCCTCCATGAGTGGGATGGACCTTGTTCTGATCGTCGCAGAACCATCGGTTTCCGGAAAAAACGATCTGGAAAGACTGATAAAAACAGCAGAATCCTTTCAGATGAAAATGGGTGTATGTGTAAATAAATGGAATACCAGCCCGGAAAAAACAGAAGAAATTGAAAAATGGTGTAATGCGCAGGGGATTCCTTTTATGGGAAAAATTCCTTACGATAAAGAAGTTTCAAGGGCGGTTAATGCAGGGAAAAGTGCTGCAGAAGTCGATTGTCCGGCGCGGACTGCATTACTGCAGATTTATCAAAATGTCAGAAATGAATTAAAAATATAATAAAAACAAAAAGGAGATAATAGTTATGAAAATTGTAGTTGCTGCTATGGGAAAAGAAGTTGCAGGTCATTTTGGTCATTGTGAGAATTTTATTTTCTTTGATACAGAAGAAAATAAGATTGTTGCAGAAAACAGCGTTCCAAATCCGGGACATCGTCCGGGATTCCTTCCGAACTTCCTGGCTGATCATGGTGCGGAAGTTATTATTTCCGGAGGAATGGGAGGCGGAGCTGTAGATATCTTTAATGAGCGCGGCGTAGAAGTGATCGTAGGTGCCCAGGGAGATGCGGCTGCAGCAGTAGAAGCATACTTGAAAGGAGAACTGATCTCTACAGGTTCTATCTGTCATGAACATGAACATGCACATGAGTGCGGAGAACACTAAACATATCCTCAGATAAAGATTCTGAAATAAAGAAAGCCTGACGGTATTCACTCACTGTTGTGAAACCGCCAGGCTTTCTCTGCGTCAGCGCGCCATAAGATATATTTTTTCCATATCTTTCATATTCAGCTGTTTAAACACACCAATGGTCCGGGTATCCTCAAAGCTGCATTTAAAGGCAAGCTCATGAATCTGTTTTTCATCCAGATCAAGCCCCAGCTCAGGAAGACTGGTGGGCATTTTGATGGAGCGGAAAAAGTCTTCCATTGCTTCAATGCCGGCAAGGGCTGTACTTTCAAAATCTGCAAAGCATGGAATGTCAAACACATTGGTTGCAAACTGTGCAAAGCGTTCCGGATTTTCCTGATAGACATATCGTGCCCAGCTTCCCCAGATGGCAGCAAGTCCTGCTCCGTGAGCTACGTCATAAAGCCCTCCCAGCTCATGTTCAAGCTGATGGCAGGCCCAGTCGCCTCCTCCGGTGCCGCAGCCGGTCAGACCGTTATGGGAAAGACTTCCGGCCCACATGACTTCGGCACGGGCATTGTAATTTCCCGGTTCCTTCATGAGAATCCTTGCATTATAGATCACCGTCTGCATAAGAGATTCACTGATGCTGTCTGTAATCTCCATAGTTTCCAGATTGACAAAATAACGCTCCATGGTATGGAGAAGGATATCCACACAGCCGCTTTCTGTCTGATACTGAGGAAGCGTGTAGGTGAGTCTTGGATTCAGAAGGGCAAATCTGGGGCGGCAGAGGTCGCTTCTTGTGGAGCCTCTCTTCAGCCAGCCGTCTTCATTTGTAATCACACAGGAGCCGCTCATCTCGCTTCCGGAAGCTGCGATGGTAGGGATTGCAGCAATAGGGAGACAGTCTTTTGGAATTTCTGTTTTCAGGAAAAAATTCCATACATCAGTCCAAGGATTGGCAGCTCCATAGCCGATAGCCTTGGAGGAGTCGATGACACTTCCGCCTCCTACGGCAAGGATGAAATCCACCTGCTCTTCCTGACAGAGCCGGATTCCCTCCCGGACTTTACTGAGACGGGGATTGGAAACAACTCCTCCCAGTGTGACGAAATCTACTCCTGCTTCTTTCAGGCTTGTACATATCTCGTCCAGAAGTCCCGAGGAAACGGCGCTGCCGCTTCCGTAATGGACGAGTACCTTTTGGCAGCCATATTCTTTTAGAAGAGTACCGGCCTGAAGATGTGTATCTTTTCCGAAGATCACCCTGGTGGGGGTGTAATATTCAAAGCCTCTCATAGCATTTTTCTCCTTGATTTTTAATACTCCTTTTTATTATAGGAAATATATCACAAATAGTCAAAAAAAACTTAACAAAATTGCAAAATCACCATAAAAATTTTTCTGGTGCGGACAAATGTCTTTTGTGCGTTGACATACAAGGGAGATTCAGGTATAATTTCATTTAGTGATTTTCCTGAGGGAAAGGAAAATCAAAAGATGCATACAAGGAGGATGGATCATGTATTCATTAGGAGAAATTGAAAAAGTTGATAAAGAGATTGCAGAGCTGATCGAGGCAGAGGTAGAACGCCAGAATTCACACATTGAGCTGATCGCATCAGAAAACTGGGTAAGTAAGGCGGTTATGTCTGCGATGGGAAGCCCATTGACAAATAAATATGCAGAGGGTTATCCGGGAAAAAGATTTTACGGCGGCTGCGGCTGTGTAGATGAGGTGGAAACGCTTGCTATTGAAAGAGCAAAGGAACTTTTTGGCTGTGAATATGCAAATGTGCAGCCGCATTCCGGTGCGCAGGCGAATATGGCTGTTTTCTTTGCCATGCTGAAACCGGGAGATACTGTTCTGGGAATGAATCTGGCACACGGCGGGCATCTGACACATGGAAGCCCGGCGAATATGTCCGGTATGTATTTCAACGCAGCTTCTTATGGTGTGAATGACGATGGCGTACTTGATTATGAGGAAATCAGACGTATTGCCCTGGAATGTAAGCCGAAACTGATCGTTGCAGGAGCCAGCGCCTATGCAAGAATCATTGATTTTAAAAAATTCCGTGAGATCGCCGATGAAGCAGGGGCTTATCTTATGGTAGATATGGCACATATTGCAGGTCTTGTTGCAGGCGGACAGCATCCAAGTCCCATTCCTTATGCAGATGTAGTGACAACCACAACACATAAAACTTTACGGGGACCAAGAGGTGGTCTGATTTTAAGCAGTGCGGAAAATGCAAAGAAATTTAATTTTAATAAAGCAGTATTTCCGGGAATACAGGGCGGCCCTCTGATGCATGTGATCGCAGCAAAGGCAGTATGTCTGAAAGAGGCTCTTCAGCCGGAATTTAAAGAATATGCCCGTCTTGTTGTAGAAAATGCACAGGCACTGTGTAATGGCCTTCAGAAGAGAGGCGTGGATATTGTATCAGGAGGAACGGATAATCATCTGATGCTGGTAGACCTTAAAAATCTGGGAGTTACCGGCAAAGAGATGGAAAATCTTCTGGACGAGGTAAACATCACCTGTAACAAAAATACAATCCCCAATGATCCGCAGTCTCCATTTGTAACAAGCGGCGTTCGTCTGGGTACCCCTGCTGTTACCTCCAGAGGAATGAAACCGGAGGATATGGATGTGATTGCAGAGGCGATTTCACTAATGCTGAAAAGCCGTGATAATAAAGAACAGGCAAAAGCACTTGTAAAATCTCTGACAGATAAATATCCACTGGCAGGTTGAACAAATAAATCTTGTTCGTCAGTTGAAATTATGTTATAATAGTAGAGCAGTTTGGTAAAGAAAGCACTCTGCGCAGGCAGAGTGCTTTCTTTATAACATTAAAACAAAGAGGAGGAAAGAAGATGAGTGACAAAAAGAAAAACGGAGGAGCCCTGCTGGGCGCTGCTTTTCTGATGGCAACCTCTGCGATCGGTCCCGGATTCCTGACTCAGACATCCAAATTTACCAGTGACTTTCAGGCAAGTTTTGGATTTGTTATTCTGGTATCCATTATCCTGGCAGCAGTGGCTCAGATGAATATCTGGAGAGTGCTCTGTGTGACCGGACTGAGAGGACAGGAGGTTGCGAATAAAGTACTTCCGGGTCTGGGATATCTGGTTGCTTTTATGGTTGTTTTGGGCGGTCTTGTATTTAATATCGGAAATGTAGGCGGAGGAGCACTTGGTTTTAATACTCTCCTTGGCATTCCTACAAAAGTCGGTTATGTGCTTGCAGGTGCGGCAGCTATCCTGGTATTTCTTTCAAAAAATGCAAAAGGTGCTATGGATACGCTTACCAAAATACTTGGAGCAGTTATGATCGTAGTAATCTTTATTGTAATCATTGTTGTAAAGCCTCCGGTAGGTTCAGCAATCAAAAATACCTTTGTTCCTGATGCCGGCGTACAGGCTCTGATACCGGCGATCATTACGCTGCTGGGCGGAACTGTTGGCGGATATATTACCTTTGCCGGCGCTCACCGTCTGATCGATGCGGGAATCACAGGAGAAAAGAATCTGAAGGAAATTAATAAAAGTTCTGTTATGGGTATCGGAATCGCTACTATCGTGCGTATTTTCCTGTTCCTGGCAGTGCTTGGTGTTGTTGTAAAAGGCGCTTCGCTTGATCCGGCTAATCCGGCAGCAGATGCGTTTAAGCAGGGAGCAGGACAGCTGGGATATCGTTTTGCAGGTCTTGTGCTTCTTTGTGCGGCAATCACATCTATTATTGGAGCAGCGTATACCTCTGTTTCATTTTTAAAGACCTTTCATCCGGCCATTGAAAAAAATGAAAACTGGGTGATCATTGGGTTTATTGCAGTATCCACACTTGTCATGCTGCTTCTTGGAAATCCGGCAACACTTCTTGTTGTGGCAGGTGCTCTGAACGGACTGATTCTTCCGATTACTTTGGGAATCTGTCTGATCGCATCAAAGAAGAAGTCTATTATGGGTGAGAATTATCATCATCCGACCTGGCTTCTGGTACTTGGAATTATTGTAGTCATCATTTCCGCTTATCTTGGAATTACAACCTTTGTATCAAATCTGGGAAGTCTGTTCTAAGAAGCGTAAGGAGGGAGAAAGGTGTGATCAGAGAAGGATTGCACCTTTTTCTGTTAACCAGAAATTTTAGGAGAAAAATATGCAGAATATCAGAATTTTAACAGCGGGAGATTCCTCCCTTTTGATTGAGTTCGGAAAGGAAATTAGTCCGGAAATCAATCGTAAAATCGCCGCAACCATCCAGCTTATGAAGGAACAGCATATTGAAGGCGTGGTGGATATGATTCCGGCTTTCTGTTCTCT
>URWL01000134.1 GCA_900551465.1 uncultured Blautia sp.
CCAAAGAACTGTAATTGTTCCCGGAAGTAAAAAGGAATACCACCAATACAAGGACATATACTGGAATCCAGTAAATCCAGCCATCAGCCAAGCAAAAACTGCTGTAATCAATGGGGCAATTATCAATAATTTATTGAAAAAGGTTCTTCTGAATTTTAAATGTTCTGATTTAAGGTATTTCATACTCTTACATTTCCTTTCTGTTTTTTTTCACAATATCCATGAATAATTTTTCGAGATTTTCTTCAGCATGTAAAACACCTTCATACCCCAAGACACCCTCCGAGATAATGCCGATATGGTCAGCAATCTGCTGTACCTCTGTAAGAATGTGGCTGGAAAGAATTACCGTAATTCCTTTAGAGGGGAAGGAACGAATCAATTCACGGAGTTCTTCTATACCAACAGGATCGAGGCCGTTTGTAGGTTCGTCTAAAATCAGCAGGCGGGGATTGTTTAAAATTGCAATCGCAATTCCCAACCGCTGTTTCATGCCAAGAGAAAATTGTCCTGCCCGTTTCTTTCCGGTATTCGTAAGGCCGACAATATCAAGCGCTTCATGGCAGCGTTTATCCGGTAAGCCGAGAAGCTCCGTCCTCACTTTTAAATTTTCAAATGCAGTCAGGTTCTCATAAAGAGGCGGGGTTTCGATTAAGGTTCCTATGTCATTCAAATCTTTTCGGCACCAAGCGTGTCCGTCAAACTCAATGCTTCCAGATGTCGGTTTCAAAATGCCTGTTATCATTTTAAGTGTTGTGGACTTTCCGGCTCCGTTTGGTCCCAACAATCCATAGACGGAATTTTTTTCAATATTCAGCGATATGTTATTTACAACTGTCTGCCTGCTGAATGATTTACAGAGATTTGTTGTTTTCAAGATTATACTCATATTTTACACTATCCTTTCTTTTGATTATGCTAAAAGGATAACTGCAAATTTTGAAGATTTCATAAAGAAAATAGAATTTCTTAAATACATAATAGGAAATACTTTGGCTAATGATATGTACTGTATAAACATATCCAAGAAGAAAAAATCACAAAACTGTGCTTTTTCCTAATCCCGATTTGGAAGATATATTATAAACTTGCTTCCTTGTCTATTTAGTAGCATGGATTCAATTGCATGTCAGGGACGCCCGGCACACTCTGAGCAACACGATTCCCATATTGACAAACACAAATAACAGGATCAAATTCACAGGTAGATACCCTCTGATTACATCTCCAAGCACTGCTATCCCTGAAAGGCTTCCAATCAAAAACATTTGTGAAATTTCGTTCCACATTTTTTTGTATTGTTTTATTGTTTCCATAATTATCACCATTAAGATTCCCACTATGAAAAGCACAGCTACGATTGCCAGAATCCTGATAACCCATACTTCTCCACCTGCATATGCTATTTTCTGGTTAAATCCATTATCATAAGTTGGATATACCAGCCATTTACAAAATCGAACATACCACATGAATGGAGTCATGAAAAAATCTATGAAATCATGTTGAAAAGCACCATTCTGTAGAATTGCAAACAGAACTACCGTAATGTATCCCATTCCCCAGAAATACTCCATAGCCTTCATGTTTTCCGTTCTGTCCTTTACTTCTTTTTTCGCTTTACGAATTTCCAGCTCAGCACGTTTCTTTTCGTTACGGGCTTTGGATTCTGCCTGCTCCATCTTTTTCTCTGCTTCTTTTTGTTTCTTCTGTGCTTCATCTACTGCTTCAACAGATGATTTATTAACCTGTATCTGCAATTTAGAGTTCTGGTCCCGAACGTCTTTTATTTCTTCTTCGAGCTGCTCTTGCTCGCTCCTGCTCTTCAAGCCGTTTCTGTTCCTCAAATCGTCGTTGTTCTTCTGAAGCGATTGATTCAACTTCTGCGTTTCGGACAGTTCGGTTGTCAAACGATGAATTTCGTCGTTTAATTTCCGAATTTCGTCTTGCATTTCGTGATTCTCGAAGAATAGCTTCTGTTTTTCCATTTTCAGCTTGTGTGTCCTTTCCTGAAATTTCTGAATAAACTCGTTCATCTTCTGATTTCTCACCTGTAACTCGTCTCTCTCTTCCGTCACTAGCTCCAGTGACGCCGCCTGCTCCTTCGCAAGCTGCTTCCACTTGTCGGTAATATCCGGCAAGCTCTTCATCTGCTCCGTTTGTTCGTTCTGCTTCGGCTCGTACCCTTTCGTAATTTCCATTAAATTCATTCTCCAATCCCTCCCTACTGATATCCAGATGAAATGTTTTAGACAGATTGCTGTCACGCACTTTCTTTCCATCCTGGTTCTGAAAAGTGATGTGCTTCCGTTTCTCTGTCCAGTTTACGTTCCATCCAAACTGTTTCATTTTTTCTATAAACATTTCTTTACTGATACAATTTTCCAGTGCTTTTAACACTGCCATTGCACAATCCGCTACAAAACTGTCTTTCACCTGCTGACAGAACAGATTATATTTATCTTTGCTCCATGCAATGACTTCCCCTTTTTCAATCTGACTTCCATCAAAGTGCTTTCCTTTTTCGGCTACTGTCAGTCCACGTTCTCGGCACATCTGATTGGTAAGCTGTTTCATACGTTCCAGATCCTTTTTGGTGTTATGCAGTTTTCTTCCATCTTCATAACTCACAGAATTTGTAACCAGATGACAGTGGATATGATCTTTATCCTTATGCACAGCCACTAAGGTCTGGAATCCACTGAACCAATTTTCTGCAAACTCTTTTCCAAATTCTAATGCCTGCTCTGGAGTGATCTGCTCGTCCTTATGCCAGGAAATAATGTTGTGAGCGTACATTCTCCCAGAATCTTTATCCCACACCTTCTTTTCCTCTAAAAATGTTCTGTACACCAGATCATAATTAATCTCATCATGGCAGTACGGACCTGTTACATAAGTAAGCAGTTCACTTGTCTTGTCCTGTCGCAAAACATATTCGATGCAGTTTCTCATTGCTCCATGTGTATTTGTCCGCTTATTAATCGTCTTATTAATGGCCATATCTTTTCACTCTCCTTCCGGTACTTAAGAATATTTTTATTGAGGAAATACAGCGTACTGTCATTTGGAACTTCTCCATCTATATGCAGCTTTCTTGCAATCTGATTGATATTTGTAGTAGCTCCCCGTAGCTGACTGAGAATATCTGCAAACATCTAGTTCAATCTTTTTAGTTCTTCCACTTCCTCTGTAGAAGCTATCTTTAATTCTGCAATTGCTTTTATTACAACTTCCTGCTGTGTTCTTCCTGATTCTTTCACTTTGCTTTGAAACAGATCATATTCCTCTTTATTCATTCGTATGGTTACTGTATGATTTCGTTTTCTCATAGGCTTTTATTTCCTTTCTCTGCTTGATTTTTATTCTTCATCAATAGGCACAGCGTTTCGACTAAAATTAACAGGGATTCCATAAGTGTGCTGAACATCCAGTGGATGTCCGTTTAGCACGGACCGAAGCGGAGCGAAGATAACGCACCTTTGGTGAGTGCAGGGGTGCATGACGTCCAGTGGACGTCAGTTTTGCACCGACCGGAGTGGTAACGGAGGCAAACCCTAGTCAATCAGTAAGTGTTCCGTAGGAATGTCCGGTGGACATTTCGCAGGGATACTTATGCTATTGACGTGCCGGGGTTCCAAGGGGCGGAGCCCTCTGGCAAGTTTAGGGACAGCCCAAAGGCTGGCTCCGGTGCATAGTGGCTTGCCACTTTGCGAAACTTGCCTGTCATCTCCCCACCACTGAACCGACACCCACCAAGCCATATTTTCCACCCTACGTTATCAGATCAAAATGGAGATGACGGTGGTTTTGTGGTGCAGGGACAGACTGTGGAAGAAAGAGAAAAGCTCCCATTTCGATAGATTTTCTCTTTCTGAAACAGGCTGTTCATGCATCACTCCGATGCAAAGAATCGGACAATCATGTGCCGTATCCGGCACTCTATTCTTTTCTTCGCCTTGCTTGTTCAATCCACCCATCTGCCAACGCTTTTCTGTTATATTATCCTGTTATTTCTGTCTTTCTTTTTCTGGATCTCTTTCCATTTCTGCTAAAAGACATAAAAATAGCAGTCATAAACATTTCTCCAATTCATAATGTCTGAAATGTCACCACTGCCATTGTCTTTTTCTGCTATGCTGTTTTTGTAAAGCTATTCCTTACTGTCAGTCTGTTTTCCTGTTACTGCTATTTCATAACCATCTAAAAACTGTCTGCAAAATCCAGTGCTGCATCCATATCAGCTTCTTTCTCCCAGTCCAGATTATCTTCTGCGATCTCTCCATCCGTTTTCTCCATTGTTAGTGTTCTGTCCGGCAGATTAATTTCTCCTACCGATTCTTTTACAAACGGTACAAGCATTTCCATCAGATTCTTCGCTATAGCCATCGGGACGGATTCTTTCACTCCATCCCGGACAGCTGTTTCCACTCTTTCCAGAAATGCATCTTCCTTTTCTCTGGTTTCCAGATACGGATCTGCTTCATTCCTGTACTCTCTGGAAAAATAATCGTTTAAAGCAACTACAACTGCTCTGGTGTACGATTTATATTTTTCCCTGTCCATCGTCTGCAAATATTCCCATGCCTGCCTGTCCTGTTCATCACAAAGATTCAAACGGATATTTGTATTGATGATTTTCCGTTCTTTTCTCATACAAGCATTCCTCCGTTTCTCTGGATTTTCCTTACGCTCATTGCTTCATAACCTTTCGCTGTGGCACAGATGTCTCGTACAATCGTTACACGGCTCTTGTCATATTCCCCAAAATTCTGGATCATACAACCGCCACCGCCGACCACATACAGACGCATCAGTTCTGGATTGTATTCCCGTTCTCTCAGCTTATGGAAGATTTCTTTCGTATAATCTCCGGCAGCTTTACGAATGACTGTCAGATATTTTTCACCAATATCTGCTGTCCCGGTACGGATCACCTGCTCAATCACCAGATCATCCACCACTGTTCCCAGTTCTTTCAGCAAGGATTCCCTGACTGCAAGCACACACTGGTGTGTTCCATATTTCTCTGTAAAGCATTTCTTCTCTAATGGACGGGAATTATTGATATACATGATATTCATAGTTCCGTTTCCAATATCTGCCAGCATGTTGATACCTTTAAAATCCTGTAAGCGGTAAAAGGCTGCTGCAAATCCCTGTGGGTAAATATCAGCACCTGCAAACTCCACATGATATTCTTTATTGCGGAATGTAAAATCCACACATTCATTCTGGAGAAGATATTTCTGGAAATCTTCTTTCTGTGTAGCTACCCAGGTAAGTGGAAGTCCGGCTGCAATGTGTACCTTTGCCCGATTCATACCTTTCCCATCCAGTTCCCTTGCGATAGCCGCCAGTGTCAGCACATAATAGTCCTCGTCCTGCGTTTTTTCTGCACAGAACTCCTTGTGTTCCTCTCCGATCTGGTAATACATGCCATTGTAAACAAGAAGATTATTCTGGAAGATTGGCTCCTTGTCATATCTGGCTACACCAGATGGAAAGCATCTGGTGGCTGTTTTCATGTTTCCATACCCATGATCAATCCCGATCACCATAACTGTCTCATTATTGTTGTTTTTCATCATTCTCATAATCATACCTCATACTTTCTTAATATTTATTTTTTACTTTCTCCCAAATTCGGGAAAAACCTATATTGGTATCAGCTAAAACGTTGATATATGAAAAAGGGCAGTCAGTGTAAAAAAAGCAAAATTTTATGTACTCTGGCAGCTATCTTTGTTATTTCTCCTGCTCCGGTAACATTTCTTTTTGCTTATTTTGCCCTAAATGCCCTTAATTCCCTGATTCATATTTAATTGTAACTGTTTATAATCTGTATCTATTTCTTCAAAAGGTATTCTTTCTTCTGGATCTACAGGACAAAAATCTTCTTCCTTAACTGCAATATCCTGATAATAGAATTCACCATTGTACTGCTTCAGAAGGAAACCTTTATCTGTCATATTCCTGAAAAAGTTGGATTTACCATGCCCCTGTCTGCCATTCTCTTTGCAGTATTCCTCATACATATGGAACACTTCACTTCGTTTCAAACGTTTTCCTTTGGCACGCACCAATGACTCATCAATAAAAGCACAGATACTATCTGACG
>URWL01000135.1 GCA_900551465.1 uncultured Blautia sp.
GCGTACAGTTTAAGCAGCAGAAGATTAACGAAAAAATAGCAGAACGGATCATTCCTCCGGTATATCCGGAAGATCCACAGGGCAGAGAAGAGAAAGAGGTATAGAGAATGGAACAGTTGGAACAGAAGATTGGTTATCAGTTCCGCAACAAAAAGCTGCTTCGTCAGGCGCTGACCCACAGCTCTTATGCAAATGAAAAAAAACTTGGAAAACTGGGATGCAATGAAAGGCTGGAATTCCTTGGAGATGCGGTACTGGAACTGATCAGCAGTGATGTGCTGTATGCACGTTTTCCGCAGCTTCCAGAGGGAGAACTGACTAAAAAACGTGCCAGTCTCGTCTGTGAGCCCAGCCTTGCCTATTGTGCAAGACAGTTCGGTCTGCCGGAATATCTTCTTCTTGGAAAGGGAGAGGATATGACCGGAGGCAGGACGAGAGATTCGATTGTGTCAGATGCCACAGAAGCTCTGCTGGGGGCAATCTATCTGGATGGTGGGTTTGCTGACGCAAAAGAGTTTGTATTGAATTTTATATTAAATGATATGGAGCACAAGCAGCTCTTTTATGACAGCAAGACCATCCTGCAGGAGCTAGTTCAGGAAGACGGGAAACACCCGGTAGAATATATCCTTACCGGAGAGACCGGACCGGATCACAATAAACAGTTTGAGGTAGAAGTGCGGATCAACGGGGCACCTGCGGGAAATGGCGTGGGGCATACAAAAAAAGCAGCTGAACAGGCTGCTGCTTATCAGGCCATCCGTAAAATCAAAAAATAAAGGTGACATATGTATTTAAAAAACATTGAGGTACACGGGTTCAAGTCTTTTGCCCAGAAGATCAATTTTGAATTTCATAATGGAATAACTGGTATCGTAGGTCCAAATGGAAGCGGAAAGAGTAATGTAGGCGATGCAGTACGCTGGGTTCTGGGCGAACAGAGCGCCAAGCAGCTCCGCGGCGGAAACATGCAGGATGTTATTTTTTCCGGTACAGAGCTCCGCAAACCATTGAGCTTTGCATCTGTTGCGATCACCCTGGACAACAGCGATCATAAGCTTCCGGTAGAGTTTAACGAAGTTACGGTTACCAGAAGACTTTATCGTTCCGGTGAAAGTGAATATTTGATCAATGGGAGCAGCTGCCGATTGAAGGATATCCAGGAAATGTTTTATGATACCGGTATCGGTAAGGAAGGTTATTCTATTATCGGACAGGGACAGATCGACAAGATCTTAAGCGGCAAACCGGAAGACAGACGAGAGCTTTTTGATGAGGCGGCAGGAATCGTAAAATTTAAGCGCAGAAAAAATACAACCATCAAAAAACTGGATGAGGAACGTCAGAATCTGGTACGTGTAACGGATATCCTGACAGAACTTACCAGGCAGCTGGAACCGCTGGAAAAACAGTCTGAAACAGCAAAAATCTATCTTGCAAAAAGAGATGAACTCCGTGAACTGGATGTGAATCTTTTCCTGCTGGATTACGAGCATACCGGAAAGCTTCTGGAAGAGCTGGAAGAAAAGCTGGGAAATACGGAGTCAGAGCTTGAAGAAACAAAAGAGGCTTATGAGCAGACAAAGGTTGAGTATGAACGGCTGGAGCAGGAACTGGAGGAACTGAACAGCAGACTGGAGGAACTGAAAGAGCGGCAGCAGCAGAATGCCCTCACAAGGCAGCAGCATGAAGGGCAGATCCAGGTGCTGGAGGAACAGATCCTTGCAGGAAAGCAGAACAGTGACCATTACAGAAACCGCCTGGAAACTTTAGGAGAAGAACTGCAAAAAAGAACCTCTGACAAAGAAAAGTTTTCGGAAGAAAAGGAAGAACTCAGAGATAAGCTTGCCCGACAAAGGCAAAGACTGAAAGAGGAAACAGAGCATCTGGAAAATATACAGGCAGAAGCATCAGCCTGTGCAGCGGCAGTGGAAGATGGGAAAAATGAGATCATTGAGATTTTAAACAGCCGTGCTACCACAAAAGGTAAGGTTCAGCGTTTTGATGCGATGATGGAACAGCTGGATATCCGTAAGGCGGCTGTAAGCCAGAGAATCCTTCATCTGAAAACGGAAGAAGAGGAACTGGCATCAGAAAGAAAAAAAGCCCAGAGCCGATATGACAGTGTGACTCATTCCATTGATTCCATGAATGCAGAGTGCATTCGTCTCGACGGGGAGGTGCAGAAGCTTCAGGATAAGCTGAAGGAGCAGAGCCGTCAGATGGAAATCGGTCAGACGGCTTATCACAGAGAGGCCTCCAGGCTGGAGTCTCTGAAGAACATCACAGAAAGATATGATGGCTATGGAAACAGTATCCGTCGCGTGATGGAACAGAAAAGCCGTGAACCAGGAATCAAAGGTGTTGTTGCAGATATCATTCATGTGCAGAAAGACTATGAGGTTGCCATTGAGACTGCATTAGGCGGAAGCATTCAGAATATTGTTACAGACAATGAACAAACTGCCAAGAGGATGATAGGCTTTCTGAAAAAGAACCGTTTTGGACGGGCTACATTTTTACCTCTTTCCAACATAAGCGGAAGGGGAGGGATATCTCAGAGAGAAGTCCTTGGAGAGACCGGTGTGATCGGAACTGCAGATACACTGGTAAAAGCAGATCCGGAATATAACAGTCTGGTGCAGTATCTCCTGGGAAGAGTACTTGTAGTAGATCATATCGATCATGCTATTGCCATCGGTAAAAAATACAGGCACAGTCTTCGTATGGTGACCATTGAAGGAGAATCTTTAAGTCCCGGAGGTTCTATGACAGGTGGCGCTTTCAAAAACAACAGTAATCTTCTGGGCAGAAGAAGAGAGATAGAAGAGCTGGAAAACAGTGTGGGGCTTTTGAAAAAGGATCTTCAGGAACTGCAGGTTTCTATCGGAGATAATAGGAGCAGAAGGAACGTTCTTCGTGATGCTATTGCAGATTTTCAGGAAAAACTCAGGCAGCAGTATGTGGATCAGAATACAGCCAGAATGAATCTGGAACAGACGGATGAAAAAATAGCCAATATCCAGAAAAGCTATCAGCAGATCGACCGGGAAAAAGAAGAACTCCGGAGACAGGCAGGAGAAATCCGTGCAGACCATTCTACTATTGCAAAAGAACTGGAAGAGTCCCAGAGAGACGAGAAAGAGCTGGAAACTTTTATCGAGACCAAACAGAAAGAACTGGAGGACTGGAGAGCAGAGGAAGCTTCCAAAATGAAGGAGCTGGAGCAGATACGTCTGGATGAAGCAGGACTCTCCCAACAGGAACATTATCTTCAGGAAAATCTGATCCGTCTTTTAGGAGAAATGGAGGCTTTTCAGAGAGAAAGCCGTGAACTGGAAGAGAACCTGAAGTTAAGTATAGAGGAAACCAAAAGAAAGCAGGAAGGAATCCAGAACCTAAAGGATGCAGTAAATGCCTGCAGCAGTCTGGATCAGGAGCTTCAGCGTCAGAGAGATGAGAAACAGGCGCAGAAGGAAGAAAAAAATACAGGCCATAAGGCGTTTTTTGAAAAAAGAGATCAGCTTTCTGAGCGTACCTCTCTTTTGGATAAAGAATGTTTCCGTCTGAAAAGTCAGGCGGAAAAAGTAGAGGAGCAGAGAGAAACTCAGATTTCCTATATGTGGGAGGAATATGAGATCACTCCCAATAATGCGCTGTCTTATCAGAAAGAGGAATTAACAGACCGTCAGGAAATGAAAAAAGATATTTCCCGTATTAAGGATGAAATACGGAAGCTTGGTTCTGTTAATGTAAATGCTATTGAGGATTACAAGGAACTTTTGGAACGTCATACCTTTTTGTCAGGTCAGTACGAGGATCTGGTACAGGCAGAAAAGACACTGGAAAGCATTATACAGGAACTGGATGAAGGAATGAGAAGACAGTTTGCAGAAAAATTCCATGACATCCAGAGAGAGTTTGATAAAGCGTTTAAAGAGCTTTTTGGAGGAGGAAAAGGTACACTTGAGCTTTCGGAAGATGAAGATATCCTGGAGGCAGGGATTAAGATCATCTCACAGCCTCCAGGAAAGAAACTGCAGAATATGATGCAGCTTTCCGGCGGCGAAAAAGCTCTGACTGCTATTGCCCTGCTGTTTGCCATCCAGAATCTGAAGCCGTCTCCTTTCTGTCTTCTTGACGAGATTGAGGCAGCCCTGGATGATTCTAATGTAGGAAGATTTGCGTCCTATCTTCGGAAGTTGACGAAAAATACACAGTTTATTATAATTACACACAGACGCGGCACTATGAATGCTGCGGACAGACTTTATGGTATCACCATGCAGGAAAAAGGTGTTTCTACCCTGGTTTCTGTGGATCTTGTAGAAAATCAGTTGAGTAAATAAAGGAGGCTTGAGTATGGCTGAGGAAAAGAAAGGATTTTTTAAGAGGCTGGTAAGCGGCCTTGCAAAAACAAGAGACAATATCGTGGCGGGTTTCGACTCGATTTTCAGCGGATATTCCAGTATAGATGAGGATTTTTATGAGGAACTGGAAGAAATACTGGTTATGGGGGATATTGGTATCAATGCTACTTCTGCCATACTGGAGAATCTGAAAAAACAGGTGGCTGAAAAACATATCAAAAATCCGGCAGAATGCAAGCAGCTGCTTATTGACAGCATTAAAGACCAGATGCGTGTGGACAGCACGGAATATGAATTTGAAAAGCGCAGATCAGTGGTCCTTGTGATCGGTGTGAACGGAGTTGGAAAGACGACTTCTGTAGGAAAGCTTGCTGGAAAACTGAAAGATGAAGGGAAAAAAGTAATCCTTGCAGCGGCAGATACTTTTCGTGCGGCAGCGGGAGAGCAGCTTGCACAGTGGGCTGACCGTGCAGGCGTAGAGATCATTGGAGGACAGTCCGGTGCGGATCCTGCATCTGTAGTATATGATGCGGTGGCGGCAGCTAAAGCAAGAAATGCAGATGTGCTTCTCTGTGATACTGCAGGGCGCCTTCATAATAAGAAAAATCTTATGGAGGAGCTTCGTAAGATCTACCGTATCCTGGAAAGAGAGTATCCGGAAGCGTATCTGGAAACTCTGGTGGTTCTTGACGGAACAACAGGGCAGAATGCTCTTTCTCAGGCAAAGCAGTTTGCAGAGGTTGCAAATGTATCAGGAATCATTCTGACAAAGCTTGACGGTACTGCAAAAGGCGGTATTGCAGTAGCAATCCAGTCTGAACTGGACATTCCGGTGAAATATATCGGGGTGGGAGAAAGTATCGACGACCTTCAGAAATTTGATGCAGATGCTTTTGTAAACGCATTGTTTGATATAGATGAAAAAGAAGCGGACTGATAAGAGACAGCGAGGAGGAGAAAATTATGCTTACACTGGAGAGCTTTGAAGAAGCGTCAGAAATTGTAAAGAAAGTCACACAGGAAACCAAATTGATCAAAAGCAGTTATTTTTCGGATCTTACAGGAAACAAGGTTTTTCTCAAACCGGAAAACATGCAGCGGACAGGCGCTTACAAAGTAAGAGGCGCTTATTATAAGATCAGTACACTTTCTGAAGAGGAGAGACAGAAGGGACTGATCACAGCTTCGGCTGGAAACCATGCTCAGGGAGTGGCTTATGCTGCACATAAGTTTGGTGTGAAGGCTGTGATCGTTATGCCTACCACAACGCCTTTGATCAAAGTGGAAAGAACAAAAAGCTACGGGGCAGAAGTGATCCTGAAGGGTGATGTTTATGATGAAGCCTGCGCTTATGCTCTGGAATTAGCTGAGCAGGAAGGATATACGTTTATCCATCCCTTTGACGACCCGGCGGTAGCTACAGGACAGGGAACCATTGCCATGGAGATCGTACAGGAACTTCCTCTTGTGGATTATATTCTGGTGCCTGTTGGAGGAGGCGGACTGGCGACTGGTGTGTCTACTCTTGCAAAGCTTCTGAATCCTCATATTAAAGTGATCGGTGTGGAACCGGCAGGGGCAGCATGCATGAAGGCTTCTCTGGAAAAAGGCCAGGTTGTGACTCTTCCTCATGTAAACACCATTGCAGACGGTACTGCAGTTCAGACTCCGGGTGAGCATATTTTCCCGTACCTTCAGGAAAACC
>URWL01000136.1 GCA_900551465.1 uncultured Blautia sp.
CGGCTGTTCCTGATGTTCCTGAGCACAAATGACAGAATTCTTCAATATTTTATATGATATTATTATAATTTTATTTCTATAAGCTTGCAAGTATTTTCTTCTTTTCATTTTCTTTGTTATAGTATATCATATAAGAAACCTGTTTTTGTAAGATTCATTATCTCAGAAAATTTCTCTACGCAGCAAAAACAGGCATACACAATTTTGGGAGGCGATTTTTTATGAAAAAATTTTTTCAGATACTTCTTATATGTGGTCTGATCCCGGCTCTTTCTATTCCGGTATCTGCTGCATCTGACTCCGGCAAAAGCGAAGAAGGACAGGCTATGATCGGTCCTTCCCGGTCAGACTCGGAAAGTTCCTCCGGCATGGACTGGGGCGCAGCCAACAATGCAGCTTCCCCTGCTGCCGGAGATGGTGATTTTACCGTTGTTATTGATCCCGGCCATCAGGGACCTTCCGTGGACATGAGCGCTCCGGAGCCTATGGCTCCTGGTTACAGCCAGACCAAGCCCAAAGCAACCTCAGGCACACAGGGAAACTTCTCCGGAGTCCCGGAGTATGAACTGAACCTGCAGGTTTCCCTTCTTCTTCAGCAGGAGCTGGTCAAAAGAGGCTATCATGTGATCATGACCAGAACAGATAATGAAACAGCCATCAGCAACAGCGAACGCGCTGTACTTGCCACTGAACAGAATGCAGATATTACCGTACGAATTCATGCCAACAGCGATGGAAGTTCATCTGCCTCAGGCGCTCTGACCATGGCGCCTACCTCAGGCAATCAGTATCTTTCCTCTGACATCATCGAAAAAAGCAATACTCTTGCATCCTGCATTATCAGCCACTATTGTACGGCTACCGGGCTGGAAAACAAAGGTGTGATTTCTTCGGATAATATGACCGGGACCAACTGGAGCACTGTCCCTGTGGCAATCCTGGAAATGGGTTTTATGAGTAATCAGTCAGATGATCTTTATATCACAAATACTGCCAATCACCCCATTATGGTATCCGGTATTGCAGACGGCATTGACGAATATTTCAGCATTGTAGAACCGCAGAATGCCGGAAAAGGTCAGCATCTCAAGGATCTGACCCAGCAGCTGAAAACAGACTACACAGACAAACTGGAAAAAGAAGGGGAAAACTGGTCTATTGCAGTTATGGACCCTGTTACCGATGATTACAGTACGATTCGCGCAGATGATTCCATGGAATCTGCCGGTCTGATCAAAACCTTTATTATGGGAGCTGTTTTTGAATATCTGGTCTATCCGGATCATGCTGAAATGCCTTCCTCTGACTATGAAACCAGCCTGAAACCCCTTCTCAGCAGAATGATCACAGATAATGATAATTTCTCTGCAGATGATCTTGTGAAACTTCTGGGAAATGGAGATTTTAATAAAGGTGTGGAGCTTGTGAACGATTTTTGCAAATCTCATAGTTTTTCCTGCACAACTATGGGGGCAGAACTTCTGGAAAAAGATTCTACTGCCAATAATTTCACCAGTGCTTCAGACTGCTGCAGACTCCTTACAGAAATCTATAAAGGAAATCTGGTAAATCAGCAGGCCTCTGAAGAAATGCTGGATCTTTTAAAACAGCAGAACCTTAAGTCCAAGATTCCTTCCGGCCTCCCTAAAGATGTCGAAACTGCCAGTAAAACCGGAGAGATGACAGAAGATCAAAATCCTGTCCTTGTTGAAAATGATATCGCTGTTGTTTTTGACAGCAGCCGCCCTTATGTGATCTGTATTCTTTCTAACTGTATCAAAAACAATGAAGATGCCCAGAAGACTATCAGGCAGATCTCTTCTGATGTATATCAGTATATGACTTCCTCAGACAAAAACTGACTTGCAGTATAAAACATACTACTTTCCTATTGCATAAAAAGAGCAGCTCCACGGTACCCATTCCGCAGGCTGCTCTGTTTTCATTCGTTTGCTTCTGTTTTTTCTTTCTGTGCTTCCTTTTCTCTCATTCTGGAAAAAACCATCTCATATCCGTCATTTCCATAGTTCAGGGAACGGTTTACACGGCTGATAGTTGCTGTGGATGCACCTGTCTTCTCAGATATATCCAGATACGTACGCTTATCCGTCAGCATCTTTGCAACTTCAAATCTCTGTGAAAGGGAAAGAAGTTCATTGATCGTGCACACATCTTCAAAAAATGTGTAACATTCTTCTTTATTTTTCAAACAAAGAATTGCTTCAAAGAGATGATCCACCTCTTCCGTTCTAATTTTTTTACCCATATTCTCTGCTCCTTTAAATCACTGTCATATTATTGCATAAAATATTTTAACACTTTAACCTGTGATAAGCAAGAGGTTTTTCAACGATTTAGCAGATTAAAATCTTTTATTTACATATTTTTTCAGCATTTCCACGGAATGGTTTAAAACCAGTTCTTCAGGAAAATCAATTTCCTCCAAAAGTTCTCTTGCCATGTGAAACTCCCCAATAGCTGAATCAAAATGAGCGTCACTGTCCATCACTACCGGAACCTGATATTCCATACAAAGCTTCAGCATTTCCAGGTCATTCTCTCTTGCATCTTTACGAAAGCAGGAAGGTTCCAGTGAATGATTATTCAGTTCCAATACCTTTCCGTAATCTCTTGCTCCCTGAACAAGAGCACGGTAATCCACCTGATAGCGTCCATCATCCGGATGTCCAATAATATTTACATAGGGGTTTTTCATAACATTCAGATAGGCTTCTGTATTTTCTTCTTTTGTTCCCGGCTTCATACATGGAATATGAAGACTTGCGATAGCAATATCCATGTTTTTCAGTTCTCTCTCTTCCAGATCCACCTTTCCGTCTGTATCTAAAATGTTCAATTCTGTTCCCATCAAAAGGCGGATTCCATACATTTCTCTTGGTACCACTTTCATATTATGAAAATAAAAATTATGACAGGTACCAGGCATAGCCGGGGCATGTTCTGTGATTCCCAAAACCTCCAGTCCCTTTTCTGATGCAGCTTTTGCCATTTCCCGTATTGTGCAGTATGCATGTCCGCTGGCAACTGTATGTGTATGCAGATCAAATAACGCTTTATATCTCATAAAAAACCTCCGTTCTGTATTTTTCTCTCATTTATTATACCGTATTTTTACTTCTTTTGTCATTACTGTTCTCTTCATTCACACGGAAGCGCCAAAATCCATTCCAAATTTCGTTACTGCTCACTCCGTTCACAGAAACAAGCCAAAATTCATTCCGGATTGCCTGCGGCAATGGAATTTCTCTTTCGCGCCAGTTGAATTTTTCAGAAAAATCAAGTATACTTGATTTTATAGAAAGAACAAATATTCGATTTTATAAAGAATGGAGATGAACTCATGGATCTGTTTGAATATGCAAAATCAAAAACCCTGGATCGTGAATCCCCTCTGGCTTCCCGTCTCCGCCCCACTACCCTGGAAGAAGTAGTCGGACAGGAACATATTGTAGGCAGAGACAAACTTTTATACCGGGCTATCAAAGCCGACAAACTTACCTCTGTTATTTTTTACGGACCGCCCGGCACAGGCAAAACCACTCTTGCCAAGGTGATCGCCAATACAACCAGTGCTGCTTTTACCCAGATCAATGCTACTTCTGCCGGAAAAAAAGATATGGAAGCCGTGGTAAAGGAAGCCCAGGACCGTTTGGGAATGTACGGAAAAAAAACAATCCTGTTTATTGATGAGATCCATCGTTTTAACAAAGGCCAGCAGGATTATCTGCTTCCATTTGTTGAAGACGGCACTATTATCCTTATTGGCGCCACCACGGAAAACCCTTATTTTGAAGTCAATGGCGCTCTTTTATCCCGCTCTATTATTTTTGAACTGAAAGCCCTCAGTAATGAAGATATTCAGAAACTGATCCTCCGGGCTGTCCATGACTGTGATAAGGGCATGGGAAATTATAACGCTGTCATAAATCCGGATGCCCTTGAATTTCTTGCAGATATGTCAGGCGGAGATGCCAGAAGCGCATTAAATGCTGTTGAGCTTGGAATTCTGACCACTCCCAAAAGCGAAGATGGACTAGTCCACCTGACGTTGGAGGTTGCCTCAGAATGTATCCAGAAACGTGTTATCCGATATGATAAAAACGGAGATAATCACTATGATATCATTTCTGCTTTTATTAAAAGTATGAGAGGTTCAGACCCGGATGCTGCAGTCTATTATCTGGCAAAAATGCTTTATGCCGGAGAAGATGTAAAATTTATCGCCCGCCGTATCATGATCCTGGCTTCCGAAGATATCGGAAATGCAGATCCTCAGGCTCTTTGTGTAGCTTCTGCAGCTGCTCAGGCTGTAGAAAGAGTCGGAATGCCGGAATCCCAGATTATTCTCTCACAGGCAGCAGCCTATATGGCCTGCGCTCCTAAAAGCAACTCAGCCGTCAATGCAATTTCCGCTGCCATGGAATCTGTTAGAAATACTCAGACTACGGTTCCTGTGCATCTTCAGGACGCGCATTACGGAGGACATGAAAAACTTGGAAAAGGTATTGGCTACCAATATGCCCACAATTATCCCAATCATTATGTAAATCAGCAATATCTTCCTTCTGAAATTCAGGATCAGCATTTTTATGAACTTAGTGACATGGGCTATGAAAAAACTTTAAAAGAACATATGAAAAAAATCGGAGCTCTTTAAAAGAGCCCCGATTTTTTTGAGATGGAATTATTATTTATCGTCTTTTCTTCTTCTGAGACGCTGAATAAGTCCGATCATTGCACCACTACCTAATAATCCAGCAAATAATGGCATTGTGTTTGTCATATCACCAGTTCTCGGATTTCTTGTCTGAGTCTGAGCCTGGTTCTGGTTTGTATTGGTGTTGTTATTGTTGTTATTGTTATTTTCCGGTCTTGTTGTCGGCTGCGGATTAGTCGGCTGATCTGGATTTTCCGGTTCCGGAGTTGGATTCTCTGGATCTGGAGTTTCTGGATCTGGGTTTTCCGGATTCTCTGGATCTGGAGTTGGTGTTGGGTTCTCCGGATCTGTCTCAGCAAGACGAACAGTTACAACTACTGTGCCATCTTCGATTGGAAGATCACCAACAATTGCTACAACGTATCCTTCCGGAACATCTGTCAGAGCATTTGTGTTGACATATGTAGCATCTGCATCAAGCTGAAGAGCGCCTGTACCAACAACTTCACCATCTTCAGTTACATACTGAACTGTAACATCCTGAACGTTTTCAATCTTTCTAACCTGAACTTCTGCTACAGTAGCACTTCCAAGCCAGATATCTCCAACAGTTACAAGTTCATATCCTTCCGGAACATCTGTCAGCATGCTTGTGTTGAAGTATGTTGCATCCTCAGGAATTGTAATCTGAGAAACTGCGATCTCTGTTCCGTCTTTTTCATCAACGTAGCCGATCACGATATCTTTTTCGCGAACTGCAGATTTTCTTACTTCTACATTTACTGTATCGTTCTCACCGATATATACATCACCTGTTTCGCAAAGCTCATAGCCTGCCGGTACTGCTGTAAGAACGCTTGTATTAAATGTTGTTGCATCTGCTGCTACTTTGATTGCTTCGATTCCGTTTTCGAACGGCATCTTTGTCTCTTCGTCAATATAGCTTACATATACTGTTCTCTCTGTAACAACTTTTCTTACTTCTACGTTTACAGTGTCATTTTCGCCAATGTATACGTCGCCTACTGCGCAAAGCTCATAGCCTTCCGGTACTGCTGTAAGAACGCTTGTGTTAAAAGATGTTGCATCTGCTGCTAACTTGATCTCTTCGATTGCATTTTCAAGAGGCATTTTTGTCTCTTCGTCAATGTAGCTTACGTATACAGATTTCTCTGCTTTTCTTACTTCTACATTTACGCTGTCGCCTTCAAATGCAATGTCACCTGTAATGCAAAGCTCGTAGCCTGCCGGCACTTTTGTAAGAATGCTTGTGTTGAAGGATGTTGCATCTGCTGCTACTTTGATTTCTTCAATTCCGTTTTCAAACGGCATCTTTGTCTCTTCGTCAATGTAGCTTACGTATACAGATTTCTCTGCTTTTCTTACTTCTAC
>URWL01000137.1 GCA_900551465.1 uncultured Blautia sp.
AATATATATTTGTCAACAAGAAAAAAGAAAAAATATAAATAAAATTTATTTAAACAGTAAAAATAGTTTTATCATACAAAATAAACTGAAAATTACAAAATAGTTTTTTGAATAGGAAAGAAAATATAGGAGATGCTAAGATTAGCATCGGTGTACGGAAGGTATATTTTCTTGTATGCCGGAACTATTAATCTCAGGAGGTAAAAAATATGCTGCGTTATTTGCCTGTACGAAGAGTTTATGCAAGACAAGTACTGGATTCCAGAGGAAATCCGACAGTAGAAGCAGAAGTGACAATAGGGGAAGGGATCATGGGCATTCATGGGTATACAGCCAGAGCTATGGTACCCTCTGGGGCGTCTACCGGAAGATTTGAGGCAGTAGAGCTTCGAGACGGAGAAAAAGACAAGTATTTGGGGCTTAGTGTAGAAAAAGCAGTAAATAATGTGAATACCAAGCTTGCAGAGGCCATATTAGGAGAAAATGCATTGGATCAGATGAATATAGACCGGCTTCTTATTGAGGCGGACGGTACAGAAAACAAGAGCAGCGCAGGCGCCAATGCTGTTCTCAGTGTTTCTATGGCTGTGGCAAGGGCGGCGGCAAAGGCTCTCAGAATACCTCTTTATCAGTATATTGGAGGATGCCATACAAAACAGATGCCGGTTCCTATGATGAATATCCTGAATGGGGGGAAGCATGCGGATAATACCGTGGATCTTCAGGAATTTATGATCATGCCCTGCGGAGCAGAAGACTTTTCCCGGGGATTGCAGATGTGTGTGGAAATTTATCAGCACCTGAAAATCATTCTGAAAGAGAAAAATTTATCTACCGCGGTGGGCGATGAGGGCGGATTTGCACCGGATCTTGCGGATTCCAGAGATGTATTAGCCTTGCTGGTCCATGCTTCAGAATGTGCGGGATATCATCCGGGAAAAGATGTAATGATCGCCATAGATGCAGCGGCCAGCGAACTTTATGATAAAGAAAAAGGTGTGTATTATTTTCCGGGAGAAAGTCAGATGAAGGGCAGGGAAATACTCAGAGACTCTGGAGAAATGATACAATATTATGAAAGTCTCCTGGATGAATTTCCGGTTATCTCTATTGAAGATGGACTGGAAGAAGATGACTGGGAAGGGTGGAAATTAATGACAGAGCGTCTGGGGAACAGGATCCAGCTGGTTGGAGATGATCTTTTTGTTACGAATCAGAAGCGTCTTGCCTGTGGAATCAAACTGGGGGCGGCAAATGCTGTCCTCATAAAGGTCAATCAGATCGGTACAGTTACAGAAGCGCTGGATGCTGTAAAGCTGGCACAGAAAAATGGATATCATACGGTGATCTCACATCGTTCCGGAGAGACGGAGGATACATTTATCGCAGACCTGGCAGTGGCATCAGGAGCAGGACAGATCAAAACAGGAGCGCCCTGTCGTTCGGACAGAAATGCAAAATATAACCAGCTCCTCCGGATTGCAGAGAATCTGGGAGAACTGGCTGTATATGAAAATCCGTTTATTTCAGAGTGTAATACTGCAGAACCGCACCTTTAAATTCAAAAGTCTGAGATACCTGGTAAGTATCCAGAAGCCATTTGCTTTTTTCTTTTGAACTGTATTTTTCCATACGGCTTATGGTTCCTTCTCCGGCCAGGAAGGCAGGAATCTGTTTTTCCCTGATATCATCCATGATATGATCTCCTGCTTCCGGCCTCAAAGACAGATCAGGAAGATCCAGAGTATAGCAGCTGGTATCCCAGCGGAGGATGGAATAAATCTCGGGAACACCAATGCCAAATGCATAGGTGTTTTCCGGGATGTTGGCTGCAATATGAGCTGCAAAGTCGTTGATTTCCTGTTTGTTGTGAAGTTCTTCACGAAGAGCTGTATTTTGTCCATACTGGATCAAATTTCCAGTACATACAGTCATAAGTATCAAAAGAGCTGTTCCGGTGAAGAAACATCGAAAAATATCCATACCTTTGAATTGATTTAGGTTTTTAAAACGGAAACTGCGAAATGCTTTCATGCCTCCTTCTGCAAGCAGACACAGAAGAAGAATACAGGGGATGTGGGCAATTTCCAGGTTATGGTAGGCGGCTCTGTTTATAAAATAGGTAATCTGACCAAGTGAAAGTACAGCAGCTGCAAAAGCAAAACATGCAGGAAGGTATTCTTTGGAATCGGCACTTCCGCTTCTGCGCAGAAACCACATATGGGAAATTCCCCATGCACAGGCAAGGAAAAGCAGAGCAATAACACTCATATAAGCACTGGCAAAATCCGGAAGATCTACTCTTAAAAGATCATCCATATAGGAGGACTGAAGTAGAGGGAATAAAAATTCACGGATTCCCATAATTGTCCCGCCGTTTGCCAGGTTGTAGATTTCCACGGTACCCCAGGCGCCAAGAAAACTAAGGACGATCCCTGAAACATGGAGAAAGGCAGTTCGGATAACATAAAATATTTTAGTCTCTTTGCGGCAAAGGCTTTTCAGGATCCAGAATCCGGCCCAGGCTGCTCCGCAGAAAAGTCCGCTTTCAGTGTTCCAGAGTATGCCAAGGAAAACAATACCGTATCCCAGTATACAGCTTAATCGGTTCAGCTTTTTATAGCGGACACAAAATGCCATATAGCAGAGCATGAGGCACATAAACAGCACTCTGTGAGGCCAAAGCTGCCAGTAGATGCCGCTTCTCATGGCAAGCACAGGAAAACTTAATGCTACCGCGCCAATGATGCGTAAAAGGTCATTTTTTACGATGAAATGCAGTGCGAGGAACGCTGCCAGAAAACTCAGAGCACCTACCAGGGTATTCAGGAGAATAAAGTCGATCAGATCTCCTCCGAGAAGTTTCATGGGCAGTTTATACAGGATTCCATAATGTCCGTAAATGCTGGTAGTATTTTCGGTATAAGGACTTCCGTGAAGGACATTGTATATGGAATTAAAATAGGCGTTCATATGAAGCCGGTCCGGCTCATTTCTGAGAAAAACTTCAGGAGTATAAAAATTGTAGCCGATCAGAAGCGTCAGCATTCCGTAAAAAGCTATCATTGCAGAAGGTTTTACAGAAACAGAACTTTTTTTTATAAAGGAGAAAAAAAAGACAGCTTCCAGGAGTAAAGCTGCAGCAGCCAGCCATAAAGGTATGATATGCCAGATATAACGAACAGATACAGATCCATACACTTCTGTTTCCAACTGAAACATGCGGATCAGGAACAGGATGTTCACTGCTGACAGGATCATGGCCGCAATGGTGGCCGGGTAAGGCTTATCCAGGACAGAGGGCTTTTTTAAATGAGCCAACAGCAGAGAAAACAGAAGATAGGCAAGACAGAATAGTATTACTACTATTGCATAGGTAAGAAGATTGATGTTTCCTTTGGAGCTGATGGCATTGGAAAGTGCCGGGACTTGCAGACAGCATACGGCAAACCCAAAGGAAAGTGCGAGAGACAGAAGAAAAGACAAGATTTTGTTTGTTGAAGTTTTCATGGTTACACGCATCCTTTTAAAATTTAATCAATGTTTGAAAAAGACATAAGTCTTTCTCAATATATCATCTACGAAAGAAGGAAGGTTGTCAAGGATTTTAGAGAAAAACTGTTGAAATCCGGATATCCATGTGATACAATAAGCAATAGTTGATTAGGAGGTGTAACCCAAAATGGAGATATTAAGAATTATCCTTACGGTAATTTTTGCCATAGATTGCGTTGCTCTTACAATAGTAGTTCTTCTGCAGGAGGGCAAACAGCAGGGTCTTGGTTCTATCGCAGGTGTTGCAGATACATACTGGGGTAAAAACAAGGGACGTTCTATGGAAGGTGGTCTGGTAAAAGCAACAACCATTATGGCTGTTTTGTTTTTTGTTCTGGCCATTGTTTTAAATATGAATTTCTAAGGATTTTGAAGAAAACGGAGACACTCTTGTAAATGCACAAGAGTGTTTTTTTGACTAATCTGTGAGAGAAAGTTATTGTGAACGGAGACAGAAGCAGTACAAAAAGTAAAAAGGAGTTCAAGTGAGCAGAAAAAAAGTCTGGGAAAAGAAAAAAAAGTTTTCGAAAGATAATCATAAATTAAAGAAGAAAAATATTAAAAATCTTGAGAAACTGGGGCTTATAAAAGAGGGGATCTTCATTGGGAATCCAAGAGGATTTGGATTTGTGGAGACTGGTGAAGACGAAGAAGATATCTTCATTCCCGCAGATTCAGTGAATACTGCCCTTCATCAGGATAAGGTACAGGTCCTCTTAAAAAAAGACCAGAAGCCTGGAAAGCGAAGAGAGGGAGCTGTGCTGAAAATTCTGGAACGGAGCACATCGGAAGTGGTTGGTACGTTTCAGCGGGAAGGGGATTATGGATTTGTTGTCTGTGATAATCAGAAACTTTTCAGGGATGTTTATATCTCTGCAAAAAATTCCCATGGTGTCCGTGATGGAGAAAAGGTAGTTGCCCAGATCATAGATTATGGTACAGAACGTCGTAAGCCGGAAGGGAAGATCACGGAAGTTCTTGGCAGCATCCATGCGCCGGGAACGGATATTCTGGCTATTGTAAAAAGTTTTAACATTCCGTCGGAATTTCCGGTCCGCGTGATGAATCAGGCAATGCGTGTTCCGGATCATGTGCTGGATGCCGACTGGGATGGCAGAGAGGATCTTACGGGGCTTATGACAGTTACTATCGACGGAGAAGATGCAAAGGATCTGGATGATGCGGTTTCTCTTACAAAAGAAGGAAATATTTATCATCTGGGAGTTCATATTGCAGATGTGAGCAATTATGTTCAGGGCGGAAGCGCCATTGATAAAGAAGCATTAAAAAGAGGAACCAGCGTGTATCTGGCAGACCGAGTGATTCCCATGCTTCCGGAACGTCTTTCCAATGGGATATGTTCTCTGAATCAGGGGGTGGACCGTCTTGCTCTCAGCTGTCTGATGGATATAGACGGGCAGGGAAATATTGTGGCTCATAAGATCACAGAAAGTGTGATCAGAGTAGACAGACGCATGAGTTATGAACAGGTCCGCAGTATCCTGGAGGATGGAGAGACAGAGACCAGCAGAGAATACCGGGAATTTGTCCCCATGTTCTTTCTGATGAGAGAACTGTCTCAGCTGCTGCGCAGCAGAAGGCATCACAGAGGATCTATTGATTTTGAGTTTCCTGAAAGTAAAATCATTCTTAACGGTGCAGGACGTGCGATCGATGTACGTCCTTATGAGGCTAACTGTGCCACGGAAATTATTGAAGATTTTATGCTGATGGCAAATGAGACGGTTGCCAGAGAGTACTGCAAGGGGGAATACCCTTTTGTATACAGAACGCATGAAAATCCAGATCCGGAAAAGGTGGAAGAGCTTCTGACGCTTCTTCATCATCAGGGAATCCAGGTACGGAAATCCCGGGAGGAGATCACACCGAAGGAAATCCAGGAAATTCTGAAAAGCATCCAGGGACTGCCAAATGAGACAATGATCAGCCGTCTGACGCTGAGAACAATGAAGCAGGCAAAATATACAACAGAATGCAGCGGGCATTTCGGGCTGGCGGCCAGATATTACTGCCATTTTACTTCGCCGATCAGGAGATATCCGGATCTGCAGATCCACAGGATCATCAGAGACAACCTTCGAGGCAGACTTCAGAGAGAGGGAAAAACAGAACATTACAGAGAGATTTTGGAGGAAGTGGCTCGTCAGTCCAGCGTTTGTGAAAGACGGGCGCAGGAGGCAGAAAGAGAATCTGATAAACTGAAAAAGGCAGAGTATATGTCATATCATCTGGGAGAAGAATTTGACGGGATTATTTCAGGCGTTACAGGATATGGACTATATGTGGAACTTTCCAATACAGTGGAGGGGCTGGTCCATGTAACCAGCCTCAGAGATGATTATTATGAGTTTGATCAGGAAGCCTATGAACTGAGAGGACAGCTGACGAAAAAAATTTATCATCTGGGACAGAAGGTCCGTGTCCGTGTGGCAGATGCAGATGCTATGAAGCGTAC
>URWL01000138.1 GCA_900551465.1 uncultured Blautia sp.
ATGCTATGTGCGATTACTTATGTCACTATGGTTGTTGGCAGGATTCCTATTATTCTATTCTTAAAGTATGACCCATCAGATGTTATTGTAACTTTAGGTGGTTTTATTTGGGGGCCGATGACTTCCTGCATTGTATCTGTTATTGTAGCAACCCTTGAAATGATTACAGTAAGCGATACCGGAATATTAGGTTGTATTATGAATATCGTACAAACACTATCTTTTGCGTGTACGGCATCTGTCATTTACAAAAAAAAGCACACTTTATCTGGTGCAGTGATTGGTCTGGCATCGGGATGGCTAATAACGGTTATCGTTATGCTGTTGTGGAACTATTTGGTAACGCCGCTTTATATGGGGTATCCAAGAGAAGCAGTTGTAGAATTGTTACTTCCTGCCTTTCTTCCATTTAACTTATTGAAAGGTGGGTTAAATGCGTCCATTACATTTTTACTGTATAAGCCCATAGTTACCGCTTTGAGAAAAAACGGATATGTTGCTACTTTGGAAAATGAAGCAAGACAAAAGCATACTGGTCTGCTTATACTGGCAAGTTTTATAATAGTAACTTGTGTTTTGATTATCCTGTCAATGAATGGGATTATATGAGGAGCAAAATGAAAGAAAATATAAATAAGCCTATTTATACACTAACGGGAATTGTTATACATGGTCGAGGTATTGGAAAGCATGTAGGGACACCTACCGCAAACATAGAAATAGCAAAAAATACATTTTTGCCAAAGACAGGGGTGTATGTGGCAGATATTCTTTTAAGTGGCAAGATATATTATGGTGTTACCCATATTGGAACGCGCCCTACGCTTGACAATGATAGCTTTGTTTCAATCGAAACACATATTTTTGATTTTGATAAGGATATATATGGGTGTACGATAACTGTCAACCTATATAAGAAATTGAGGGAAGTTAGAAAATTTAATGAATTATCCCTGCTACTCGAACAAATTACAAATGACCGGATAATGGCACAAGAATTTTGGGGATTAAAGCAAACAAATCACACCTTACACATTGATATTAACCGGCATTGTGTAATATTAGAACAGCAGGAAGTTTATTTATCAACAAATGAATTTGAAGTCCTTTATTTGCTACTGCAATCTCCTCAAACCACATTCACAAAAGAACAGATTTATGAGCAGATTTGGCATGAACCTACAAATAACCATTTGCACGCAGTAGAAAACACGATTTTTCAAATACGGAAAAGGTTAAAACCTTATTGTAAGGGACATAGGTATATAAAAACAGTAATTGGCTATGGTTATAAATTTAATTCCGAGTAACAAACCCAGCCGAGCCAGTCAACGGCAAGTGAATGGGCTTCGCCCACCGTTGACAGCCCCGCCTGTCCTTGCTGGTGAGTAATCAAGGGGCGACAGCAAAAAGTGCTGCCGCTCTTTCCCATAATCGAAGAAAGGAGGATTTTCCATGACTGAATACGAAGCCTATCAAGAACATATCCGCTATACCCATGATACCTATTGCCGGATTGTTATTCGCCATGCGTCCTTTGACGCTGCCCGTATGCTGGCGGCGAGGTGGAAACGGGAAATCTCCCTTGAATACTTGACCGAAGAAAAGTTTGTCCCACTAAGCACCACAGACGAGTATTTTCAAGTGCCGGACTATGGCGAAACTTATCCGTTTTCCGGAATATATTCTAATTTTTCTATTTGTGCATAAGTATATCTTCTCTTTCTTGCTTCACTATATGACAAAAGACCATATTCCGTTTTGTATGCCGGAATACGGTCTCTTTGCATCGCTTGTAACGCTTCGATCATATTTTTATAATGATGCCTGGATTTATAAGCATCTATCTGTCCTCTTGTCATTCCTATGACAGCTGCAAAATCAGCCAGACTCTTATAAAATGTTCCTTGAACCTTTAATCTCGGAATAAAGGCAAATACCTCTGTATCTGGCCATTTACATTCATCTCTCAACTGCTTTATCATCTGGAAGCATTTTATAAAGGAATACTCAGGTTTATAACGCTGTTGCCCTTTTACCAGCGATTTAGAAATATGATATTCTCTACATAAAAAAGCAGCATTTTGGTACACTTTTCCTTCATATTCTACTTCATATCTTTTTCCATTGTTTCTAATTGGCAAATAGACTGCTTCTTCCAATGTTTTCCCATATTTCAAACGTTCAAAAACATTGCAGGGCTGCACCTGATATTTTGCACACAACTCTGTTAACGTATTATAAGTATTACCTTCAAAGTAAATCGGTTCTTTCTGCAACAGTTCCAATACAATTTCTTCTAACGTTGCTTTTCTTGTATAAGACCTAAATGTAATAGATGTTTCACGGATTCCAAAGGCTTCTGCCACCTCATACCTGCTTTGGTATTGCTTTCCCCATAATGTAATCTTTTTCTCCTGGGCTTCTTTACAACTCTTTACTGCTTCTTCTACAGTTTTACACCTTTGCATGTAGTGTGACAATGAATTCCATGGCAAACCATATTCTTCTGCTAATGCTTTGGGAGATCGATACAGCTTTCCATTGTATTCAAAAAGCCTTCCTCTCCCCCGCACATCATCGATGCACATCCGCATTGCTTCTTCCAGTGACCACCCCCGGTGCCGGAAAGAATAGATTCTCTCACGGTCAATTCCATATTCCTCTGCCATTTCTTTTATCGTTTCATATGTTTTCCCATCATAGCAGTACGCCATAGTCATCACCTCTTCTCTTTACCACACCAGTATACCCACTTATCGTAAAAAAGCTATTCGGACATACCACTAAAATATTACCTTTATACCTGTCTATTATAGACAATAAAAAACCTGCTACAAGGATGTCTTTCCTCATACCAGATATCAATACCTTCTTCCTACTCCATACACATTTTTTCTCATTACTTGTGTATCATGTACCTATATTGTCATGTAATCCTACTGTGTACACGCTATGTACAGTAAGCACATGGGGTTCAGTTTACATCTGCCAGAAGAATCGAAGGTTTTGCCATCAGCGCTCTTGCGATTGCCACCCGCTGCCGGCCTCCGCCGGACAGTTCATGGGGATACGCCGTAAGTCTGTCTTTGATCTGCAGCAATTCCGTGATCTCCTGAAAAAATACCGGATCCGGCCCGGAACCTGCCAGACTTAATGGAAACAAAATATTTTCCTGAATGTTAAGCGCAGGAATCAGGTTGAAATTCTGATACACAAACCCCACCTTGTTCCTGCGAAATACTGCAAGCTCCTTTTCCTTCAGACCAGACAGGTTTACACCGTCTACGATCACTTCCCCTTCATCGGGAATGTCCAGTCCGCCCATCATGTTCAAAAGAGTGGTCTTGCCGGAGCCAGAGGCTCCGATGATCGCGGTAAATTTGCCTTTTTCGATGGCAAGGTCAATGCCGTTTAACGCCTTTACCTGTCCCTCTCCTTTTCCATAGGTTTTATGCAGATTTTTTACAGTTAAAATATCCACTTCCTTTTCCTCTCTCCCTCTGTAGTTTCTATCTCTTATAGCATTCTCTGTCTTTACTGATCTCTTCCTTTTTTGGAAAGCGTTCACCATAGGATCAGCTTAATAAATACACGGAAAAGGTCGTTCCCTCTCCCATTTTCGATTTCACGCTGATATATCCCTTTTGACGGTTGATAATGCCATTTGCCAGATACAGCCCAAGACCGACTCCTTCCTGCTGCGCGGCCTCCTCCGCCCTGTAAAACCGCTGAAAAACATCCTGATAATGGGCTTCCGGTATGCCCATTCCTGTATCCTTAATGTCAATGCGGGTATAAAACTGCCATGGTCGTACCATGATGGACACATGGCCGCCCGCCGGCGTATATTTCACAGCGTTATCCAAAATATTTCCCAGAGCCTCCGCCGTCCATTTCGTATCGTGCTGTACCGTAATCTCCGGATCGCATTCTACAGAAATCTCAATACCTTTCCCCTCTGCCTTGGCCCACACGGCACTCATTGCCTGTGCAATGGTTTCATGGAGCCGCCCTTCCACCGGATGCAGCACAAATGTCCCTGTTTCCAGTCTGGACATATGAATCAGAGACTGTATAAGGAAATCCAGCTTATCGATCTGTTCTTCTAACGTTGTCAGAAATATCTGTCTTTTTTCTTCTGTAAGATTTGGCTTTTGCAGGATCCCGGAATACAGCTTCATATTTGCCACAGGAGTCTTTACCTGATGGGAAATATCACTGACAAGGCTCTGCAGGATCTCCTTGTCCTTCCGGCTCTGCATTCTTCCCTCCTGCATAATATCATAATACTGCAGAAGCTTTCCCTGCACCTTTGCAGTCAGGGAGTCTTCATAGGGCTGAAAATATTCCGGCTGACGTCCTGCAATAGCTGCATCCAGCGTCTCACAGATATCATCCGAAAACTGTTCGATCTGTCTCCTCTTTAATGCAGACCACAGAAAATTTAAGAGAACAATTCCCCCGCAGACTGCCAGAATCCCATAACGTACGGAAGCTCTCGGTACATACTCCCATAAAAGCCAGAACAAAAATCCCACAAGAACCGTACCTAATAAAAACAGAGCGGCAGACAGCCATCTTGTCTGTTTCTTTTTCATTGTGCCTTTCCTTTCCAGATATACCCCATTCCCCGCACTGTCTGAATATAAGTGTGGGAAAAGTCTTCAATCTTGGTCCGCAGGCGGTTCATGGTTACCGTCAGTGTGTGATCGTCAATAAAGTTTCCATCGTTGTCCCATAGCCGTTCCAGCAGAATCTGTCTGGTAAGGATCTGACCTGAATTTTCTGTCAGGATCCGCAAAAGCTTATATTCATTCGGTGTAATAGACAGTGTTTCTCCATTCCGCTGTGCTGTCAGAGATCCAAAATCCAGTGTCAGAAACCCGTCGCTCCACTGCACATGATTTTTGGCAGCCTTCTGTCCCTGAGCGCGGCGCAGAGCTACTTCCACCCGTCGAAGAAGAATCTTCATATTAAAGGGCTTTGTTACATAATCCTCCGCTCCAAGATCAAATCCATCCAGAACATTCTGCTCCAGATCATTGGCAGTCAGAAATATCACAGGAAGTTCCGGGTACATGGTTTTAATCTCCCTGCACAGATCAAAACCGTTTCCGTCCGGAAGATTTACATCCAGAAGCACCAGATCCAATTCACTGTTTTTCAGCAGCTGACGGGTTTTCTGACAGTTAAACGCTGCCATAGAAAGATATCCTTCCGTATCCAATTCAAAACAAAGACCTGTGCTTAATGCCAGGTCGTCTTCTACTACTAATATTTTTTTCATGCTTCCCTCTCATGCAAAATTATTGTCTTAATTATATCAAAAATTCCAAATTTTGTATAGAACAGCACTGACAAAAACTATGCAATTTTTACAGAAGGATTGTTTTTCAGGCCTCAACTGCTTATTTCTGAAGAAGCATTTCCAGCCTTCTGGCTGCCTCTTTCGTATCTTCAGGAGATCCAAAGGTGGAAAAGCGGAAATATCCTTCCCCACAGGCGCCAAATCCTTCCCCTGGGGTTCCTACTACCTGAATTTCATTAAGAAGATAATCAAAAAACTCCCAGCTTCCCATTCCATTCGGGCATTTCATCCAAATATAAGGAGCATTTTTTCCTCCACAGTACCAAATGCCAAGCCGATCCAGGGCTTCCATCAGGCAGGCTCCATTCTTTTTATAAATTTCAATTCCATGCCGGATCTGCCGCTGTCCTTCTTCTGTAAAAACAGCCACAGCACCTTTTTGGATAATATAAGATACTCCGTTTGTTTTGGTGGTACGATTTCTTACCCACATCTGGTTCAGATTCATTCCGCCACGAGACAGTTCTTTTGGAATTACTGTATATCCGCAGCGTGTTCCTGTAAAGCCTGCCGTCTTAGACAGAGAACAGATCTCAATGGCACAGGTTCTTGCTTCCGGAATCTCAAAAATGCTGTGAGGAATTTCATCTTCTTCAATAAAGGCCTCATATGCAGCATCAAACAGAATAACAGCGTTCATTTTATTTGCATAGTCTACC
>URWL01000139.1 GCA_900551465.1 uncultured Blautia sp.
ATCGTAACATGCCTCGTTCTCACCGATCAGAGTTTTTTCGATCACCTGGGAATCTTCCAATCCAAGATTCTTTACCATCTCATCAATACCAGCCATATGAGCTGCGCTGTAGCCCTCATTCTCATCACCGATATAAATGATACCGATCTTCAGATCTTCCTTGGCAACTCCTTCGCCTTCAGCGTATACCGGAGCAGTCATAGAAACTGCCATAGCCGCCGCAAGACCAACTGCTAATGCTTTTTTCATCCTGTTTTCCTCCATTCTCCGCAAGGTTTCATTTCTGCGGGATGCACATTTTATGAAACATAAAGAGGCACAACACCATCGGGTCCCGCCTCTTTGAAACTACCTTAATAATAGCGAAAACAGCATAAATTGTCAATACAATCAGACAATTCTAACTATTTTTTCAGCCTAACAAATATTTTTCAGCCTATATTTTTCTTTTATTTTTCATCACACTTCTTGACTTTGCGGCGTTAAAGCGTTATACTGTAAAAGTCACATGAATAAAAATGGAATTTACAAAAAGCCATTTCATTTAAGAGGAGGATATAGAATATGAAAAAAAAGATTTTAGCAGTTATTCTTTCTGCAGCTATGGCTGCAGGAATGAGCAGCATCAGTGTTCTGGCTGCAGATGATTCTTACAATGTGGGAATCTGCCAGCTGGTTCAGCACGAAGCTCTTGACGCGGCTACTCAGGGCTTTAAAGATGCTCTTACAGATGAATTCGGTGACAAAGTAACTTTCGATGAGCAGAATGCCCAGGGAGATTCCAATACCTGTGCTACCATTATCAACAGCTTTGTTTCCAACGATGTAGATCTGATACTGGCAAATGCCACTGCCGCTCTTCAGGCTGCAGCTTCCGGCACAGCAGATATCCCCGTTCTTGGAACCTCGGTTACAGAGTACGGTGTTGCCCTTGATCTGGATGATTTTGACGGCACAGTCGGAACCAATGTTTCCGGAACCGCTGACCTTGCTCCTCTTGACCAGCAGGCAGCAATGCTTAATGAGCTGTTTCCGGATGCAGAAAATGTAGGACTTCTCTACTGTTCCGCTGAGGCAAATTCCCAGTATCAGGTAGATACGGTAAAAGCAGCTCTGGAAGAGCTTGGTTATACCTGTGAATTTTATGCATTTTCCGATTCCAATGATCTTTCTTCAGTGGCTACCACAGCAGCTTCCGAAAGTGATGTGATCTATGTACCCACAGATAATACAGCTGCATCCAACGCAGAAATTATCAACAATATCTGCCTTCCGGAAAAAGTTCCGGTAATTGCAGGTGAAGAAGGTATCTGCAGCGGCTGCGGAGTTGCCACACTTTCCATCAGCTACTATGATCTCGGTGTTGCCACAGGACAAATGGCAGTCAAGGTTCTCAAAGGCGAAGCCGATATCTCAGAAATGCCTGTGGAATACGCTCCGAACTTTACCAAGAAATATAATCCGGAAATCTGCGAAGAGCTTGAAATCGAAGTTCCGGATGATTACGAAGCCATCAGTGCCGAATAATAAAAACGACATCTGTACCTTATTAACCACAGCAATCCCCTATAAAATATATGATATACGAACCATAACCAGCGGGAAAGGAATCTCCTTTCTCGCTGGTTATGTTACACAGGAGGAATCCCAATGGAAATTATGAGTTTGATCAACGCACTGCCGGGAGCCGCTGCCCAGGGACTGATCTGGGGCATCATGGCCATCGGCGTATACCTTACCTTCCGCATTCTGGATGTGGCCGACCTGACAGTAGACGGTACTATGTGTACCGGAGGCGCCGTCTGCATTATGATGCTCATGAGCGGACACAATATCTGGGTGTCCATGCTGGCCGCTACCGGCGCCGGTATGCTGGCAGGACTTGCAACCGGAATTTTTCATACTGTCATGGGCATCCCTGCTATCCTTGCAGGTATCCTGACTCAGCTTGGACTTTATTCCGCCAATCTGAAGATTATGGGAAAAGCCAATCAGGCTGTCAATGCCAGCAAGTATGATCTTCTGGTGTCTCTTCGCAATGTAAAAGGCGTTCCCCTGAATCAGAACACCATCCTGATCGTTGCAGTTTTTATCGTGGCGCTCATCGCCATCCTGTACTGGTTCTTCGGAACAGAAATCGGCTGTTCCCTCCGTGCCACCGGCTGTAATCCAAATATGTCCAGAGCACAGGGCATCAACACCGATTTCAGCAAGGTACTGGGACTTATGATCTCCAATGGTCTTGTGGCTCTTTCCAGTGCTCTTCTGGCACAGTATCAGGGATTTTCAGACGTAAATATGGGACGCGGTGCAATTGTCATCGGACTTGCTGCCGTAATCATCGGAGAAGCCATCTTTGGCAAAATCTTCCGGAATTTTGCCCTCCGCCTTTTCAGCGTGGCTCTGGGTTCCATCCTCTACTATCTTGTCCTTCAGGCTGTGATCTGGATGGGAATTGACACGGATCTTCTGAAACTGCTGTCTGCCCTTGTGGTAGCTGTCTTCCTTGCTGTTCCGTACTGGAAGGCAAAATATTTTGCAAAACCGACAAAACGCGGAGGTAATACAAATGCTTGAACTGAAAAACATATATAAAACCTTCAATCCCGGCACCATCAATGAAAAGCTTGCCCTGAACGGTCTTTCCCTTACCCTAAAAGAAGGTGACTTCGTAACAGTCATCGGAGGAAACGGCGCAGGAAAATCCACCATGCTGAACGCGGTGGCCGGCACATGGCTGGTAGATGAGGGACAGATCCTCATTGACGGAACAGATGTAACCAAACTTTCTGAGCATAAAAGAGCAGCATACCTTGGCCGTGTATTCCAGGATCCTATGACAGGAACCGCAGCCACTATGGGAATTGAAGAAAATCTTGCTCTGGCAAAACGCCGCGGCAAAAGACGTTCTCTCCTTCAGGGCATCACTCGTAAAGAACGCGAAGAATACAAAGAACTGCTGAAGGTTCTGGATCTTGGACTTGAGAATCGTCTTACTTCCAAAGTAGGGCTTCTCTCCGGCGGTCAGCGGCAGGCTCTCACGCTTCTTATGGCTACTCTGAAAAAGCCCAAGCTTCTTCTTCTGGATGAGCATACTGCTGCCCTTGATCCTAAAACAGCGGCAAAAGTCCTGGAAATCACCGATATGATCGTAAACCGCGATCATCTTACTACTATGATGATCACTCACAATATGCAGGATGCTATCAATCACGGAAATCGTCTTATTATGATGATGGAAGGAAAGATCATACTGGATATCGAGGGAGAAGAAAAGAAAAAACTGACCGTAAGAAATCTTCTGGATCAGTTTGAAAAAGCAAGCGGACAGGAATTTTCCAACGATTCCGCCCTGCTTGGATAAATTCCTAAACTTAAATCATCTTCTGAAAAATGAAGGCTGCCGGAGCTTGATCGCTTCCGGCAGCCTTCATTCTGCATAAATCCTTCTTATATTTATTTATTTGATTCCTTTCATGGAAAGGCTGATACGTTTTTTCTTCATATCTACTCCAAGCACCCGAACATCTACCACATCTCCTACACTGACAGCTTCCAGAGGATGTTTGATATATTTTTCACTGATCTCGGAAATATGCACCAGTCCGTCCTGATGAACTCCGATGTCTACAAAAGCACCGAAATCAATAACATTACGAACCGTTCCCTTCAGGATCATTCCTTCTTTCAGGTCTTTCATATCAAGGACATCTGTGCGAAGTACCGGTCTCGGCATTTCCTCTCTTGGATCACGAGCCGGTTTTTCCAGTTCCTTTACGATATCCCGAAGAGTAATCTCTCCTACCCCAAGCTCTTCTGCCAGCTTTTTGTAGTCTTTGATCTTACGGGAAATTCCTGCAAGCTTTCCTGCCATGATATCCTCTGCAGTAAATCCCATTGTCTCCAGAAGCTTCTGAGCTGCCTCGTAGCTCTCCGGATGAACGCTTGTTGCATCCAGTGGATTCTTTCCTCCGGTAATACGTGTAAAGCCTGCACACTGTTCAAAGGCCTTCGGTCCCAGCTTGGCAACCTTCAAAAGCTCTTTTCGGCTTTCAAACCGACCGTTTTCCTCACGATAGGCAACAATATTTTTTGCGATCACCTTGCTGATACCGGAAATATATTCCAGAAGAGAAGCTGACGCCGTGTTCAGATCCACACCGACTTTATTTACACAGTCCTCTACTACACCTCCAAGAGCCTCTCCAAGCTTTTTCTGGTTCATATCATGCTGGTACTGGCCAACTCCGATAGATTTTGGATCGATCTTCACCAGTTCTGCAAGAGGATCCTGCAGACGTCTGGCTATAGAAGCAGCACTTCTCTGCCCCACATCGAAATTAGGAAATTCTTCTGTAGCCAGCTTGCTGGCGGAATATACGGAAGCGCCCGCCTCATTGGTGATCACATAAGACACATGCTCTGGAATTTCTTTCAAAAGTTCCACAATGATCTGTTCCGATTCTCTTGATGCCGTTCCGTTTCCAAGAGAGATCAAAGAAATATTGTATTTACGGATCAGCTTTTTCAGTGTATCCTTCGCTGCCCGAATCTTCGCATCTGAAGTAGGTGCTGTAGGATAAATGACCGTGGTATCCAGAACCTTTCCGGTAGCATCCACAACGGCCAGCTTGCAGCCTGTACGGAAAGCCGGATCCCATCCAAGAACCACCTTTCCTACGATCGGAGGCTGCATAAGAAGCTGCTCAAGATTCTTTCCGAATACATGAATTGCTCCATCCTCTGCTTTTTCTGTAAGATCGCTTCGAATCTCACGCTCGATGGCCGGAGCGATCAGACGCTTATAGCTGTCCTCTACAACCTCTTCCAGAATCGGAGAGGTCTTGGGATTTTCTCTGGTTATTACCTGTTTTCTCAGCCACCTGAGGATATCTTCCTCTGGCGCACTGATCTTTACAGTAAGGATCTTTTCTTTTTCACCACGGTTCAAGGCAAGGATCCTGTGACCTGCCAGCTTCTTTACAGGCTCTTCAAACTCATAATACATTTCATAAACAGAAGCTTCCTCCGGCTTCTTAGCGGAAGAAACCACGGTTCCCTTCTGAACTGTCAGTTTACGGATATAGATCCTGTAGTCTGCCTCGTCAGAAATATGCTCTGCAATAATATCCTTTGCTCCATCCAGAGCCGCCTTTACGTCAGCCACACCTTTTTCTTCGGATACGAAGGCTTCTGCTTCCTCCTCCGGAGTTTTCTCTGTCAGCTGCAGCATCAGGATATTAGCCAGAGGCTCCAGTCCTTTTTCCTTTGCGATAATTGCACGAGTGCGTCGCTTCGGCCTGTATGGGCGGTAAAGATCCTCTACTACTACCAATGTCTGTGCTTCCTGAATCTGCTTTTTCAGCTCCGGAGTCAGTTTGCCCTGTTCCTCAATACTTCCAAGAACCTGGTTCTTTTTGTCCTCCAAATTTCTCAGATAGAGAAGTCTTTCATAAAGGGATCGGAGCTGTTCGTCATTTAATGATCCGGTAGCCTCTTTACGGTAACGAGAGATAAAAGGAATCGTACAGCCCTCATCGATCAGCTTCACAGCTGCCTCTACCTGCCATTTTTCTACATTAAGCTCCTGTGTGATTATCTGAATAATATCCATGTTTTCCTCCAGTTATTTCTTTTCTGTCAGTCTCTTTCTCCTTCATATGGAAAAGCGCCTATGCCTCTGCGTCATAATCATCCCCTGTACGATGAGCCTCAGGTTCCTGCATTTCCTCTGAATTTCCGTTTTCCCCGGTTAATCCAAGGACTTCCGGAGTCCATCTGGCCATTTCCTGTGCGTGCTTTCTCCGTCTCTCCTCCAGTTCTCCGGTCACATCCATATAAAAGGCTGTCATAGATGCCTGCATATACGGCATAACCCAGATAAGCGCAATGTAAAATGTCACTACAGACAAAAGGATCATGGGTACAAAGCTAAGCTGAAGCATAAAAAACTTCCACATATGTCCCTTCATCAGCTGTGCACTTTTTTTCAATGCCTGAGTTCCTTTTAGCTGCGGTTCAT
>URWL01000140.1 GCA_900551465.1 uncultured Blautia sp.
GTCATTGGTTGCACTTCTGCCAATTCCAATGATAAATTTTCGGCAGCCTTTCTGCACAGCATCCCGGATAACTTCTCCAACTCCATAAGTTGTTGTGTACATCGGATTTCTGTCTTTTTCAGAAACCAGCGTTATACCGGCTGCACCAGACATTTCAATAACAGCTGTGCCGCAGCAGCTCATCTTTTTTTCCACAAGTGCTTTCACCTTCCCCCGTTTGCGTTATGTGTGTATCTTATGTTGACATTCGCTGCATTCTGCATCATGCAGGGAAATAATACCGCCGCAGTTCGGGCAGTGTTCCGGTTTTCCCCGGTCACTGTTCAGACATCCGGCACAAGGTTTTTTATGATAACAATGTTTGTAACAAACCATGCAGTTCATCCCACAGGGTGCAAACATGTCTGCTTCAATCTTCTCCGGCATTCTCATCTTCCAGCCTCCTTATGTTTCTTTTCCTTCCAGGAATCCGGCAATAACCTCTGCCGCCTTCTCGGCACAGGAGAGAATTGCGGGATGTACCCCTTCCGGGAAAATACATACTTCTGCATTGGTTTCTTTGGTTATTGCACGATATTCATCCAGAAAATCTGATCTGCACATGTCATCTCCCTTGCTGCCCATCAGCAGGAGAGGATTATTTAGCGCGCTCAGCGGCTTTGTAAATAAGGGCAGCTTCTCTTTGGCACACTGTACCATCGCACTTGTATCCATATCCACGATGCGTTCCCAGTCTTCCCCCTGGCACCACTCGTAAAATGCTGTCCCCATTTCGTCCTTCTTGGCATCTGCCCGCTCCTTAAGCAGATTCTCTGCAAAGTCGTCTGCCAGAGTACGTCCGTCAAAACTGTCCGCCACTACCTTGTCCACCAGATCGGGGCGTTCCAAGGCTGCATTGACTGCCGCCCATGCACCGCCGCTGGTTCCCACAAGGTTTACCTTTCCAAGATCCAGATGCTCAAGCAGAGCTATAGTCTGTCTTGCCTCTTCCATCCAGAGTTCCGCCGGAAATGCTTCCAGCCTGTCTGATTTCCCATGGCCCAAAAAATCAATAAGAATTACATGAAACTTATCTTCATATAAAGGCAGTATAAATTCAAACATCCTGGAAGATGCTGTGTTCCCGTGCAATAACACTACGGGTTTTCCGCTTCCTGTTTCTTTGTAATAAATCTTTTTTGACTGATAATTAAAATATGACATCCTTTGCCTCCTGACCGTTTCTTTGTTTACGCCTCTTATCGATCAGCAAGGCTATGGAAACACCAACGCCCTGCTGTCAGTGCTTCATCATCCAAATTCCCATAATCTCAACCTCCATTCTATGTATATGTTCAGTATAACATAGAACTGTGCAGATTCCATTCAATTTTTTGTCATCCTTCATCTTGACATTTCTTCTTTCTTGAAGCATGATTTGATTAATATGATCTGTAATACATTTTTGAGGTTGCACATATGAAAAAGATTTTAGATGAGCGTTTAATTTATGAAATCCTCTCTGTAGTGGAAGAAATTCCCCTGGGGAAGGTTGCGACTTACGGCCAGATTGCCCGTCTGATCGGCAGAGAAAAAAACGCAAGACTTGTGGGCAGGGTCCTTGGCATGGCAGAGTACTACGGCAGTTATCCCTGCCACCGTGTGGTCAATCATGCCGGAAGACTGGTCCCGGGCTGGCATGAACAAGGACTGCTTTTATTAGAAGAAGGCGCTGTGTTTAAAGATGATTGGCATGTCGATTTGAAAGCTTGCCAATGGAACGAATAGACAGCTGCTTTATTATTCCTTATATTTGACACCGTTATAAACACAAGTGTCTGTAGAAAAATCACCGCAACTTGTATTAATTTCAAATTCAATTCCATACGCCAAAAGCATACGCAGGATATGCCCGCCTCTTTCAATAAGAGAGACGCCGTCCCCCACGCTCTGCCAGTAACCGCCAGAAATACTTTTCCTGTTTGCTGTGCGGTTCGGATTGCGTCAGCACTTTGTTGCGATATTTTATGTTGTTCATTAAGCAATGTCCCATCCAGATCACTGGCAAACAGTTTTATTTTCATACCGTTATTATTTCTCCTCGATTTTTATCAGATGAATGTCAAATACGTAAAAATCTTCTTTTACAAGAGGCACCGTAATTCCAATTTCCATCAGTTCATCTCCTCCGTATATTCTGCCTGTTGCTTCTTCATAATAGTCCGCATCAGGATCCAGCCCAAGCATCCGGAAACACCCATGAGAGTACAGGGGATTGAAAAATTTCTGATAGATTATCACTTTACACTCTTTTTTCCCCACGCATGACCACATATAATAATTCTGATTAGGAACCTCGTGACGGTAAAAAATGTCGTTACTAAAAAATTCCTGTTCTGACTTATATTGTGAAATCTGCTCTGAAATAATCTTTAATTCTTCTTCGCTGCACTTTGTTACATCCAATTCATACCCAAGATTGAAAAAACGGGCTGTCTGAAATCTTGTACGCAGTGATGTTGTTCTTCCCGTCTGATGGTTCGGCGTAATGCTTACGTGCGCTCCCATTACTTCTTTGGGATACAGAAGGCTGAAACCATTCTGGATTACCGCTCTGTCATAGCCATCTGTATTGTCACTGGCCCAATTTTGAGGCACATAATACAGCATGCCCGGATCAAATCTCGCTCCTCCGCTGGAACATCCTTCTACCAGAACCTTAGGATAAGCAGTTTTCAGCCACTCAAGGATTTCATATAACCCCAGGATGTACCTGTGGCTGGTTTCCTTACTATTTCCATCCCGGTAAGCTTGTGAATACACATCTGTCAGAGGCCGGTTCATATCCCATTTGATATAATCAATAAATCCTTCCCTCAAATAGGAATCTAGAACGTTTTTGATATAATCTCTTATCTCTGTTCTGGTCAGGTCCAGCAGGTACTCATGACGCCCTTCCGTATTTGGATATCCCGGAACGCCAAGGGCCCAGTCCGGATGAAGTTGGTACAGATCGCTTTTGAGGCTTATCGCTTCGGGCTCAAACCAAAGACCAAACTGAAGTCCCTGACTGTGAACCAGGTCTGCCGCCTGCCGGATCCCACCCGGCAGCTTTTTCTCATTGCATATCCAGTCACCCATGGAATCATGACTGTTGTTTCCTCTGCGAAACCATCCGTCATCCAGTACAAAGAGCTCGATTCCCAGTCTCTTGGCAATTATTACCTGCTCCTTTATTTTTTCCAGACTGACATCGTAGTACATAGCCTCCCACGAGTTTAAAAGCACCGGACGTACTTTTCCGGCAAATTCCCCGGGAATCAGATGTTCCCTGTACAAACGGTGAAAATTATGACTCATTTCATTTAATCCGTTGCCACTGTAATTTAACACTGCCTCCGGTGTACAGAAGCTTTCCCCAGGTTTCAGTTCCCAGGAAAACATATCCGGATGAAGCCCCATCTGAGCACGTATGTTACCGAACTGATCCTTTTCTATTTGTGCAAGAAAATTCCCGCTGTAAATAAGCTGAAAACCATATACTGTTCCCGAGGTTTCCGTTGTCTCGTGATCCATCAGAGCAGCAAACGGCTGATATTGAAGGCTGGAGCTGCCTCGCACGCTTTCAATCCGCTGTACACCATGATGAAGCGGAAATCTTTCCATGTTTGCCTCTTTTGCATGTGTTCCATAGAGAATCAGACCATCGTATTCTTTCGCCGGAAGTTCCAGAGACATGCTCTGGATATTCTCAATACATATAGATCGGCTGCCTGTATTTTGCAGCTTTTGATGACGCATCAGGACGCCGATATCCGGTAAAATGGTATAATAAAGATACAATTTTAATTCTGCCATCTCATCCCTGCAGACCACTTCCAGTGTTTCAGCCTCTCCTTTTTTCGCAATAATGCCAGGAAGCCCCGGAAGTGATGGCTTATCCGGTAAAACTCTCCAGTTCTCGAATCTAAAATCCGCATGCCGGATCCCTGAAGCTGTCACGAAAGAAATTGCTGGGATTCTGTAATCGCCACTGTCTCTTACAGGATATTCAAATGGGAAATCGTCAAAAGATACATTCTCCACACTGCAGCTGTGGCTGGTATTATATCCTCTTTTAAAATACAGAGGGATTCCTGTCCCTCTGTACTTCCGGATTGTTTTCCCAAAATACCTGTGTATCAGATATTTCCCGTCAACAACCTCCATCACATAACTGATCTTGTTGTTACTGATATGTACGATGTGATCCTTTAAGACAATACTCATGCCGCATTCTCCATTTTTTTGTTAAATCCAAACAACCACGTAAGAATAAATGCTACCGCAAAAGCTACTACATTTACAAATATATAAATCGGAAGCTGTTCATTCAGGTATAAAAGAGTTCCCGGAATACCAGTGATTGACATTCCAGTTGCTTTTAAGTGGAACAAAGAAGCAAGGAAACCTCCAATTCCTCCACCGATCATGGACATGATAAATGGTTTCACAAATCGCAGATTTACACCAAAAACAGCCGGCTCTGTAATTCCGAGAAGCGCTGACAGACAGGAAGGGTATGCGACCTGTTTTGTCTTATTTGAAGCTGCTTTGATAGCTACTGCAAGAACAGCGCCCGCCTGAGCTACATTTCCGCATGTTCCGATTGGATTTAAGTAATTCCATCCATCATTAGCCAGCATACTGATTTCCAGGAAGTTCAGGATATGGTGTATACCAAATATTCCAAGCAACTGTCCAAAACTACCATAGATAAGTCCCCCGATTCCCATCGGAAGGAACAGCAGGTTCTCTACCACAAATAAAACTCCATTTTCCACATAGTGAAGAATCGGTCCAAGCACAAACAGAGCCATCACAATACCAACAAAAAGTGTGATAAACGGTGTCACGATCAGATCAATGGCATCCGGTACATGTTTTCGGAGCCATTTTTCAAATTTTGCCGTGATAATACCAGTAGCGAAAGCCGGCAGGACTGATCCCTGATATCCTGCCACTTTGATAAATCCGAAAAATACAAGCGGATCTGCCACTCCTGATCCAACGTCGTAAGAACTTGGAAGGCTCGGGCTTACAAGCATGAGACCAAGTACGATTCCGATGACCGGGCTTCCGCCGAAATTGCGAAATGTAGACCAACAGACGAGCGCAGGCAGGAACGAAAAAGCAGTATCCGTCAAAATCTGTGTAAATGTCAGCAGGGAAGCTGGGATATCTTCCGGTGTCATTCCAAATACTCCCAGCACTGCTTGCTGTGTCAGAAGGCCTCTGAGACCCATGAAAAGACCGGTCGCCACCAGAACCGGAATAATCGGTACGAATACATCTGAAAACATCCGAATGGCTCTCTGAAATTTATTTCCATAAACCACTTCTTTCTTTTCTTCAACCTGCCCCTCATCTGGTCCGCCGGTAATCTTAATAACTTCATCATAAATTCTGTTTACCAATCCTGTGCCCAGAATAATCTGATACTGACCGGAATTGAAAAAAGATCCCTTTACTTTATCCAACGCTTCTACTTCTTTCACCTGGATCTTCTCTTTGTCCGACACAACTATCCTAAGCCTCGTTGCACAGTGCCTTACGGAAACAATGTTTTCTTTGCCGCCAACAAGTTCAACAATCTTTTTTGCCAACTCTTTGTCACTCATTATGCATACCTCCTGTATTGATCTCTTTACACTCAATCTCTGATTTTTCTGTCATTCCTTTAAAAATAACGGTTTGCCCTTCTCCTTTTGAATAGATCCTCGAAGACAGCACATACTCCCCTTCATTTAAAAATATCTCAATACTGGACTGATCCAGCCATAATTCCAATGAATAAAGCATTTCCATTGGAAAACTCTTTTGTTCTTCCGTCTTATTTACCCAGTCATACCTTACAAATGTGAAAACTTTTTCACTTCCATTATAGAATATCTTTGTACCATCTTCTGGAAACCTTATGAATATTCCCTGATCCAAATCTGATCCTGACACTTTAACAAATGCCGCTTTCTGGGGGAATACCGCTTTTATTTCTT
>URWL01000141.1 GCA_900551465.1 uncultured Blautia sp.
GCATCTTATACTCTGCAGGAAATCCTGACAGTGAAGTCCGACGATGTGGTAGGTCGTGTAAAAACTTATGAAGCAATCATCAAAGGTGATAATATTCCTGAGCCGGGAATTCCGGAGTCCTTCAAGGTTCTGCTGAAAGAGCTTCAGTCTCTTGGACTTGATGTAAAAGTCTTAAGAGATGATAATACAGAGGTGGAGATCATGGAGACCGTGGATTACGGCGATACAGATCTTCGTTCCGTGATCGAGGGAGACAGACACAGCAGAGAAGAAGAATCCTTTGGAAAACACGGTTATACACAGCAGGAGTTCGAGGGTGAAGAACTTGTAGATGTGGAAGAGGAAGACGATGAAGAGGAAGACGCATTCCTTGACTTCGACGAAACTCTTGATGACGAAGAATAGAAAGGGGAAAGAATACATGGCAGAAACAACCAATACCAATGCAACATATCAGCCAATGACTTTCGATGCCATTAAGATCGGACTGGCGTCCCCTGAGAAGATCAGAGAGTGGTCCAGAGGTGAGGTCACAAAGCCTGAGACTATTAACTATCGTACTCTGAAACCAGAGAAGGACGGACTTTTCTGTGAAAGAATCTTCGGGCCGAGCAAGGACTGGGAGTGCCACTGCGGTAAGTATAAGAAAATTCGTTATAAAGGTGTTGTTTGTGACCGATGCGGTGTTGAAGTTACCAAAGCATCTGTCAGAAGAGAGCGTATGGGTCATATCGAGCTTGCAGCTCCGGTTTCTCATATCTGGTATTTTAAGGGTATCCCGTCCAGAATGGGTCTTATCCTTGATCTCTCTCCGAGAACATTGGAAAAGGTTTTATATTTTGCAAACTATATCGTACTGGATCCGGCTGATTCCGGACTCCAGTACAAACAGGTCCTGACTGAGAAGGAATACCAGGATGCCCGTGAATCTTACGGAAACGGTTTCCGTGTAGGTATGGGTGCAGAATCCATTATGGAACTTCTTAAGGATATTAATCTGGAAAAAGATGCGGAAGAGCTGAAAAAAGAGCTTGTAGATGCAACTGGCCAGAAGCGTGCAAGAATCATTAAACGTCTGGAAGTTGTGGAATCCTTCCGTGAATCCGGAAACCGTCCGGAGTGGATGATCATGACTGCGATCCCGGTAATCCCGCCGGATCTTCGTCCTATGGTACAGCTGGACGGCGGACGTTTTGCAACATCTGACCTGAATGATCTGTACAGAAGGATCATCAACAGAAACAATCGTCTGAAAAGACTGCTGGAGCTTGGTGCTCCGGATATTATTGTCCGCAATGAAAAACGTATGCTTCAGGAAGCGGTAGACGCTTTGATCGACAATGGACGTCGTGGCCGCCCTGTTACCGGACCGGGAAACAGAGCACTGAAATCCCTTTCTGATATGCTGAAAGGTAAATCCGGACGTTTTCGTCAGAACCTTCTTGGTAAACGAGTTGACTATTCCGGACGTTCTGTTATCGTCGTTGGACCGGAGCTGAAAATTTATCAGTGCGGTCTTCCGAAAGAGATGGCTATCGAGCTGTTCAAGCCTTTCGTTATGAAAGAACTTGTTGCAAACGGTACCTCTCACAATATTAAAAACGCCAAGAAGATGGTAGAGAAGCTTGAGCCGGCAGTATGGGATGTCCTCGAGGATGTCATTAAGGAGCATCCGGTTATGCTGAACCGTGCACCTACACTGCATCGTCTGGGTATCCAGGCGTTTGAGCCGATCCTTGTAGAGGGTAAGGCGATTAAGCTTCATCCGCTTGTTTGTACAGCGTTTAACGCTGACTTTGACGGTGACCAGATGGCGGTACATCTTCCGCTTTCTGTTGAGGCACAGGCAGAATGCCGTTTCCTCCTTCTGTCACCAAACAACCTTCTGAAACCGTCAGACGGTGGTCCGGTAGCTGTTCCTTCACAGGATATGGTGCTTGGTATTTACTATCTGACACAGGAAAGACCGGGATATCCGGGAGAAGGCAAGTTCTTCAAGAGCGTAAACGAAGCAATTCTGGCTTATGAAAATAAAGTTATTACACTTCAGTCCAAGATCAAGGTGCGCTGCACCAAGACAATGCCGGATGGAACTGTTCTTACTGGAAATGTAGAGTCTACACTGGGACGTTTCCTGTTTAATGAAATCCTTCCGCAGGATCTGGGATTTGTAGACAGAAGTGTTCCGGGAAATGAACTTTTACTTGAAGTAGATTTCCTGGTAGGCAAGAAACAGCTGAAACAGATTCTGGAAAAAGTCATTAACACTCATGGAGCGACCAAGACTGCTGAGGTTCTGGATGCGATCAAAGCTACCGGATATAAATATTCCACACGCGCTGCCATGACAGTATCCATTTCTGATATGACTGTGCCGCCTCAGAAACCGGAGATGATCCAGAATGCACAGAATATCGTAGATAAGATCACAAAGAACTACAAACGTGGTTTTATTACAGAGGAAGAGCGTTATAAAGAGGTTGTAGAAACATGGAAAAAGACTGACGACGAGCTTACAAGAGCTCTGCTGGATGGTCTTGATAAATATAACAACATCTTTATGATGGCTGACTCCGGAGCCCGTGGTTCTGATAAACAGATCAAACAGCTGGCAGGTATGCGAGGCCTGATGGCAGATACAACCGGTCATACCATCGAGCTTCCTATTAAGTCAAACTTCCGTGAAGGTCTTGACGTACTGGAGTACTTCATGTCCGCCCATGGAGCTCGTAAAGGTCTTTCCGATACAGCTCTTCGTACAGCTGACTCCGGTTACCTGACAAGACGAATGGTTGACGTCTCTCAGGAACTGATCGTTCGTGAGACAGACTGCTGTGAAACAAGAGATGAGATTTCCGGTATGTATGTCAAAGGATTCATGGACGGCAAAGAAGAGATCGAGAACCTTCAGGAACGTATCACAGGAAGATTCTCCTGTGAGACAATCAAGAATAAAGATGGTGAAGTGCTTGTAAAAGCAAATCATATGATCACTCCGAAACGTGCTGCCCGTATTATGTCTGAGGGCGTGAACGCAGAGGGCGGTCCTATCGACCAGGTTAAAATCCGTACCATCCTTACCTGTAAGTGTAAGGTGGGTGTCTGTGCGAAGTGTTACGGCGCCAATATGGCTACCGGTGAGCCGGTACAGGTCGGCGAGTCTGTAGGTATTATTGCAGCTCAGTCTATCGGTGAGCCTGGTACACAGCTTACTATGCGTACCTTCCATACCGGTGGTGTTGCCGGCGGCGATATCACACAGGGTCTTCCTCGTGTGGAGGAGCTTTTTGAGGCACGTAAACCGAAGGGTCTTGCTATCATCACGGAAATTCCTGGTATTGCAGTGATCAATGACACTAAGAAGAAACGTGAGATCATTGTAACAGATCAGGAAACAGGAGATTCCAAAACTTATCTGATTCCATACGGATCACGTATTAAGATTATGGACGGACAGCTTCTTGAGGCAGGTGATGAGCTTACAGAAGGTAGTGTGAATCCACATGATATCCTGAGAATTAAAGGTGTTCGTGCCGTTCAGGATTATATGCTTCGTGAAGTTCAGCGTGTATATCGTCTTCAGGGTGTTGAGATCAGCGATAAGCATATCGAGGTTCTGGTTCGTCAGATGCTGAAGAAGATCCGTATCGAGGATAATGGAGACACCGAATTCCTTCCAGGCACACTGGTTGACGTTCTTGATTTTGAGGAAGTCAATGAGCAGCTGGAAAAAGAAGGAAAGACTCCGGCAGAAGGAAAACAGGTAATGCTTGGTATCACTAAGGCATCTCTTGCTACAGAATCCTTCCTGTCAGCAGCATCCTTCCAGGAGACAACTAAAGTTCTGACAGAGGCTGCTATTAAGGGTAAGGTTGACCATCTTGTAGGTCTGAAAGAAAATGTTATTATCGGTAAGCTGATTCCGGCAGGTACTGGTTTGAAACGCTACAGTGCAATCAAGCTTGATACAGGAATGCCGGAAGAGGAAGAAGAGGTAGTAACAGAAGAAATTATTGAAGAAACTACTGAGATGGAAGATACTCTCCACGAAGCAGACAATCTTGAAGAAATCGCTGATACAGAAGAAACAGTTGAAGCAGAAGATACAGTTTTTGACGAAGAATAAAGAAAGCTGTTTCTGCAGTATATAAAGAAATACAAAAGAAGTCCTTTGGGTGTAAATGCCCAAAGGGCTTTTTTGATCTGCTTATTTCTTAAGAATTTGTGAAAAATTCTGGAATAAAATCGAAAAATACAGACAGAAAAACCACCTCATGTTATAATAGGGACACTAGTGAAGGGAGGGGAGCAGAATGGAGAAACAATTGCCGGTTTCTGTATGGCCGGAGTGGAAGATTATTGAAAAGATCGGAGAAGGATCTTTTGGCAAAGTATACAAAGCCCAGAGAACAGATCAGGGAAAAACATTCTATTCTGCGATCAAGGTCATTACCATTCCCTCCAGTCAGGGAGAACTTAGCAGTGTTCGTTCGGAAAATCCGGATGAGCAGTCTGTGAAGGAGTATTTTCACAGTCTTGTAGAAGATTGTATCCAGGAAGTAAATACTATGGAATATTTCCGCGGCAATTCTCATGTGGTTTCTGTGGAAGACTACAAGGTTGTAGAATATCTGGATGACATAGGGTGGGATATTTATATAAGAATGGAATATCTTACCGGTTTTCTGGATTATTGTGCAGGCAAAGAACTAAGTGAAAAAGAAGTGATCCAGCTTGGCATTGATCTGTGCAAAGCTTTGGAATATTGTCAGAAACAGAACATTATCCACAGAGATATCAAACCGGAGAATATTTTTGTATCCCGTTTTGGAGAGTTCAAGCTGGGGGATTTTGGAATAGCAAGAGAGCTTGACCGCAATGCCAGCGGACTTTCTAAAAAAGGAACGTTTTCTTATATGGCGCCTGAGATGTATAAAGGTGAAAATTACGATCACAGAGTGGATATTTATTCATTGGGTATCGTGCTGTATAAATTGAGAAATCATAATCGTCTGCCGTTTATCAGTCTGGGTAAACAGCTGATCACATACCGGGATAAAGAAAGTGCACTGACGCGGAGAATGTCGGGAGAGGAACTGCCTGCTCCCGCAGAGGCTGGAGATGGGTTAAGTCAGATAATCTGTAAAGCCTGTGCATATAGAAGAGAAGACCGTTATCAGACAGCAGAAGAATTCCGGGATGCTCTTGAAAGTTTGAAATATCAGAAGCCTCAGGACACTGCACGTAAAGAGGCATCAGAGAAAAAGAATGTCCAAAAAGTAAAGAAAGAGCCTGAAAACAGAAGAAAACAGGTGGAAAATAACAGATATTCACAGGTTTTGGCAAATGAACCCCGAAAAGAACAGAAATCAGAGTCAGACCGAAAACCAGCAAAAAGAATCAGCGGTTCTCCGGTTAAAAAAAGAAAAAAGAAATTCGATCCTCTGGTAGCGGCAGTGATTGTTATGACCATTGCAGTCTGTGTTGTGATAGGGGTCTGTGTATGGCTTGTAAGAGAAAGCGCAGAACTGAGAAGACTGAAGCAGTCGGTAACCGAAACCGTAGAATCAGCCGAAAATAAAAAACTGCAGGATACTTTGAAAAAGATTGCATCTCAGGCAACGGAAATCACAGAAAATTTGAATAATTATAACTGGATCGGATCTGAACAGGAAGGACGGATCAGCTATCTGAAAACAGAAGGAACAGAAACAGAATTAATGAAAGTTCTGATCTATCCTAAGCTTTCAGAGGACGGATATTATGAAGAATACTATTATTGGGAGGGAGAACTGTTCTTTGCCTATATATGGGCAGATCATCACTGCATTCCTGAACTGAAAGAGGGAGAACAGCAGGTAAATCTTTATTATTATGATGAGGGAGACTTGATACGCTGGATAGATGAAAATAACGTATGTCATGATAATGAAACAAACAACCATGAGTATTTGCAGAGAGAAGAAAAATACCTGGATAATGCGGAAAAATTTGCTATGGAG
>URWL01000142.1 GCA_900551465.1 uncultured Blautia sp.
TACTGCATGTATCAACGGTCCGGCAATCATTGGGAAAGATACAGAGGTCCGCCACTGCGCTTTTATCCGTGGAAATGCCATTGTAGGAGAAGGCTGTGTGGTGGGAAATTCCACAGAACTGAAAAATGTGGTGATTTTTAACTGTGTACAGGTTCCTCATTACAATTATGTGGGAGATGCTGTTCTGGGATATAAGTCCCATATGGGAGCCGGTTCTATCTGCTCCAATGTGAAATCAGATAAGCAGCTTGTTGTTGTAAAGGACGGGGAAGAAAAAATTGAGACAGGACTTAAGAAATTCGGAGCTATGCTGGGAGATCATGTGGAGGTAGGATGCGGTTCCGTACTGAATCCAGGTACCGTGATCGGAAGAAACAGCAATATTTATCCTCTTTCTTCTGTAAGGGGCTGTGTTCCCTCTGACAGTATTTACAAAAATAAAAATGAAGTAGTTTACAAAAAAGAAGTAAAATAATAATTACAAAATAACAGAACTGCCGCACAGCCGGTAGGAAGAGGAACCGGCTGGTATTACTTTGATGAATCCAGCGGAGAATATCTGCCCTGGTAAGATCAGAACAGTATCCTGCGCAGAATTACAAGAATGACGATATGCAGCGGGTAAAATGCATAAAAGAAATATTTGGCAGCTTTTCCCCGGATAAAGCCCCGCTGTCCGTTATACATATTGATTGGAAGGAAGGCAAAGCAGGCTTTCCACTCATAAGCAAGCCAACAGCTCCCTATGATCACCTGGGGAGCTTTTTCATTGCGAAGAAGATACATGATCAAAAGAAAAACATATCCCTTCCAGCCATAGTCTGCCTTCAGAAAAAAAGAAACAGCAAGGAGACCAAGCATGGATAGAAGCTGCATATCCCGTCTGTCCTGAAAATATTCCAGAGCACAAAATGCAAGATATCCAAGAAAAAGAGTGAAAAATACATTCTGTTTTTCGTAGTGCCAGGTATCTGCAAACATATAGTTCCATGGAAGCTCGGAGATCAGAGCAAAAATCAGAAGATTCCTGCCATATTTTTTTCGGCTTCTGGTATGGAGAAAACCTTCCAGAAGAAGGAAACAGTAAATGGGAAAAGCAATCCGGCCAATATCACGACAGATCCGATAAAGGCTGTATCCGGTCTGTCCAATATGGAAAAGAGGTGTAAGGGCAGGGGGATAAAGGCTTAAAAGTATGCAGGCACTGTGATCGATAAGCATGGTGATCACAGCAATCATTTTAAGGGCGCTTCCGCTTAAAATCTGAAATTTTCCGGGCAGGAACGAAGGCGGAAGAGCCACTGTGATTTGATCTTTAGACATAAGGTTCTCCTTTTTTTATGATATTTTTCAGTTTATCATATTATCAGATGAGATTCCAGTGCGTGTTTTGGCGAATACTGGACTGAATTATAAGAAATGACAGGAAATCCTCATTTTTTTTTACAAAATTTGACTGGACTATTGGACGTTTTTATGAGAAAATATGATAAGGTTGTTAAGGGAGACTTAACAGCATTAAAGTAAATCTACACTTGAAAGGAGTTTTACAATGATTTATTCACGCGAAGTAGAAGAAATGTGTCCAGTGGCACAGGGCGTTCATCATGGAGCTGCTCCTATCCCGGAAGAAGCAAAATGGGTACAGGCAAAAGAAGTAAAAGACATTTCCGGTCTGACACATGGTATTGGCTGGTGTGCACCTCAGCAGGGCGCATGTAAGCTGACACTGAATGTAAAAGAGGGTATCATCCAGGAAGCACTGGTAGAGACAATCGGATGTTCCGGTATGACTCATTCTGCAGCTATGGCTTCTGAAATCCTTCCGGGCCGTACTGTACTGGAAGCTCTGAACACAGACCTTGTTTGTGACGCGATCAATACAGCTATGAGAGAACTGTTCCTTCAGATTGTTTACGGACGTTCCCAGTCTGCATTTTCTGAGGACGGACTTCCGATCGGAGCAGGACTTGAGGATCTTGGAAAAGGACTTCGCTCTCAGGTTGGTACAATGTACGGAACTCTGAAAAAAGGACCTCGTTATCTGGAAATGGCAGAGGGCTATGTAACAGGTATCGCTCTTGATGAGGATGATGAGATCATCGGATATCAGTTCGTAAGCCTTGGAAAAATGACTGATTTCATCAAAAAAGGTGATGACCCGAATACTGCATGGGAAAAAGCAAAAGGTCAGTATGGCCGTGTTGACGATGCTGTTAAGATCATCGACCCGAGAAAAGAGTGATCACAGGATCTCACGACATTTTAATGCTGGATCATTGTGAGCAGCATATCAGATGAAAAAATCAGGAGGATAAGTAAATGGCTTTATTTGAATCATACGAGAGACGAATTGATAAGATCAATTCTGTTTTAAACAGTTATGGAATTGCTTCCATTGAAGAAGCAGAAAAAATCACTAAAGATGCAGGTCTGAACGTTTACGATCAGATCAAAGGCATCCAGCCGATCTGTTTTGAGAACGCTTGCTGGGCTTACATTGTAGGTGCGGCTATCGCTATCAAAAAAGACTGCAGAAGAGCAGCAGATGCAGCTGCAGCTATCGGAGAAGGTCTTCAGGCTTTCTGTATTCCGGGATCTGTTGCAGATACACGTAAAGTAGGTCTTGGTCATGGTAACCTTGGCAAAATGCTTCTTGAGGAAGAGACAGAGTGCTTTGCATTCCTGGCAGGTCATGAGTCTTTTGCAGCAGCTGAGGGCGCTATCGGTATCGCTGAAAAAGCAAACAAAGTTCGTCAGAAACCGCTTCGTGTTATCCTGAACGGACTTGGAAAAGATGCAGCTCAGATCATCGCAAGAATCAATGGATTTACATATGTTGAGACAGAGTATGATCCATACACAAACGAAGTTAAGGAAGTATTCCGCAAATCCTACTCTGAGGGACTTCGTGCAAAAGTTAACTGCTACGGTGCAAACAGCGTTCCGGAAGGTGTTGCTATCATGTGGAAAGAGGGTGTAGACGTTTCTATCACAGGTAACTCTACAAACCCGACACGTTTCCAGCATCCGGTTGCAGGAACATACAAAAAAGAGTGCATCGAAAAAGGTAAAAAATACTTCTCTGTTGCATCCGGCGGTGGTACAGGACGTACCCTTCATCCGGACAACATGGCAGCAGGTCCTGCTTCCTATGGTATGACAGATACACTTGGACGTATGCATTCTGACGCTCAGTTTGCAGGTTCTTCTTCTGTACCGGCTCACGTAGAAATGATGGGTCTGATCGGCGCAGGAAACAACCCGATGGTTGGTATGACTGTAGCTGTAGCTGTTTCGATTGAGGAAGCTGCGAAAGAAGGCAAATTCTAAGAAATAATATAATTCTGTGTAAATAAAAAGTCTATGGACAGATGGATTGTAATCTGTTCATAGACTTTTATTTTTCTGAAATTTATTCCCGAAACTGTACAAAAATTCCTTTAATAACCTCATAAAGTGGTTTTTTAATCTGTTCCAGGGACAGAGGCTGCTTGTAGAGAATCGTATTATAGCTGGTGCCGCTGACCAGTTCGATTATCATATACATCATTACATCAGGCGTACGGTAAGTATGTGAAGCATGATCCAGCATAGTCTGATAAATTGCATATATGGAAGGTCTGTCATCGCTGGGAGCAACAGCGAGAAAATCGGTGAAAAATCCCCAGCTTAAATGTTTGGAAAGCAACATGACCAGGTGATGATTCTGGGCAAACTGATCCAGAATATTGTCGATGATAAAAAGCACCTGTTCTTCAAAGTCTTTTAACTCTTTATGTTTCAGCAGTTCATTGCAGGCTGCCTGAAACACCTGATTTGCTTTGTGACTGATCAACTGGTTCCGGATATCGTATTTATCCTTAAAATACAGATAGAAGGTTCCCTTTGCGACACCTGCTTTTTCTACAATATCAGAAATGGAAGTTTTGTTAAATCCATTATCGAGAAATAATGTAAAAGCGGAATCTAACAGAGAATTTCTCTTCTGCTCTTTGTTATTATCTATCTTGCTCATTTGTACTGCCTCCTTCGCTACAATTATAGAGAGGTAAGCAGGGAAATGTCAAACATCAAAAACAGGAAAAAGGAAATTCTGCATAATGCATAAAAAATCAAAATGACTTTTAGTCATATTTGGTATTGACTAAAAGTCATTTTTATGTTAAAACAATAAATGACCAAAGGTCATAAATGAGTTTCGGAAATTATAGGAAAGGAAGAAGATAAAATGGTAAAACTGGGAAGAAAGATTGTAAAATTTCGTATTCCAATTTTTATTCTGAGTTTATTGCTTCTGGTGCCGTCTGCGATTGGATATATAAATACCAGGGTAAATTATGATGTACTGTATTATTTGCCGGATGACATTGAAACAATGAAAGGCCAGGATATTCTGGTAGATGAATTTGGAACCGGAGCCTACTCTATGTTTATTTGTGAGGGTATGAAAAACAAAGATGTTGCGGCTCTGAAGAAAAAGATTGAAAATGTAGAACATGTTTCTAAGGTAGTGTGGTATGACAGTTTTTCTGATTTAAGCGTTCCGGTGGAAATGCTGCCTGATAAAATAAGAAGTGCATTGTTTTCAGATGATTCTACCATGATGTTTATCATTTTTGAAACTACTACCTCGGCTGATGAAACCATGGACGCAATCGGAGATATCCGAAAGCTGGCAGGAAAACAATGTTTTGTCAGTGGTATGTCAGCAATTGTTACAGATACAAAGAATCTGGCAGAATCAGAGGTGGCAATTTATGTACTGATCGCTGTGGTCCTGTCCTGTATTGTATTGGCATTGACCATGGAATCTTATCTGATTCCATTCCTGTTTCTGGCAAGTATTGGTATTGCCATTCTTTATAATATGGGAACAAATATCTTTAAGGGTGAGATTTCCTATATTACCAAGGCATTAAGCGCAGTACTTCAGCTAGGTGTGACAATGGATTATTCTATTTTCCTCTGGCACAGCTATCAGGAGCAGAGAAAGCTTTATGAAGATGACCATAAGGAAGCCATGGCACAGGCAATTGCAGCTACTATTAAGTCTGTTGTGGGAAGTTCTATCACGACAATTGCAGGATTTGTGGCACTTTGCTTCATGAGCTTTACACTTGGCCTGGATCTGGGAATTGTTATGGCAAAAGGCGTTATATTTGGTGTGATCTGCTGTGTTACAGTTCTTCCTGCTATGATCATGATTTTTGATAAAGCTCTGGAAAAAACAAAACACAAACAGCTGATACCGGATTTTCCGAAAGTATCTGAATTTTTAGTAAAACATCATAAAGCTTTTGCTTTTATCTGTGTAGCGTTATTTATTCCATTTGCTTATTTTCAGGCGAATACGGCTGTTTATTATAATCTGGATTCCAGCCTTCCAAAAGATCTGGAATCTATTATGGCAAATGAAAAACTCCAGGAAGAATATCATATGGGTGCGGCTCACATGATTCTTATGGATAAAAATGTATCCAGCAAAGAAAAGCATAAGATGATCAAAGAGATGGAACAGGTAGATGGCGTAAAGGAAGTTCTGGGACTGGAGAGCATAATCGGTCCGTCCCTGCCGGAAAGCATGATACCTCAGGATATAAAGGATATTTTGGAAAGTGATAATTATGAACTGATGCTGATCACCAATGAATATCAAACCGCTTCTGAGGAAGTAAATGCTCAGATCGATAAGCTGAATACCATATTGAAATCCTATGACAAAAACGGAATGCTGGTAGGAGAAGCGCCCTGTACGAAAGACCTGATCGAGATCACTGATCACGATTTTAAAGTGGTCAGTGCAGTTTCTATCCTGGCTGTTTTCCTGATCATTTTGTTTGTATTTAAATCGATTACACTTCCGGTGATTCTGGTATTGGTAATCGAAGGAGCAATTTTTATCAATATGGGAATACCTTATCTTACCGGAACAGAACTGCCATTTATCGCTTCGATCGTTATTGGGACGATACAGCTGGGGG
>URWL01000143.1 GCA_900551465.1 uncultured Blautia sp.
CACCGTAATGCCGCAAGCCTGTCCAGCGATTTTCCTCTTACTGTGTATCTGTACCGGGCAGATAAAAAATCCCGTAACTGTTTTGCCTGCCCTTCAGAAACGGAATGCAGCTGGCCAAAGGAAAAAAAGAACCTGTGGATAGAATATTAAACAAAAAGGAGAACTTATATGAAGATCGGAAACAGAGATTTTGATATAAAAAACAAAACCTATATTATGGGAATCCTGAATGTAACACCGGATTCCTTTTCAGACGGAGGAAAATACAATCATCTGGATGCCGCGCTTTTTCATGCAGAAGAAATGCTCCGAGATGGTGCGGATATCATTGATATCGGAGGAGAATCCACACGTCCGGGACATACAGTGATCACAGATCAGGAAGAGATTTCCCGCGTAGTGCCTGTGATCGAAGCTGTAAAAAGCCGTTTCGACGTACCGGTTTCCATTGATACCTATAAAGGAGCAGTAGCAGAAGCAGCCTTAAAAGCAGGCGCGGATCTGGTCAATGACATATGGGGCTTTAAACACGATAAAAAAGTGGCAGACCTGACTGCACAGTACAAAGCCGCCTGCTGTCTGATGCATAACCGTCATGAAGCCGTCTATGATAATTTTCTAAGTGATCTGATAAAAGATATGGAAGAATGTGTAGAGATTGCAAGAAAAGCCGGTGTTTCTGATGACAGGATCATTCTGGATCCAGGTGTAGGCTTTGGAAAAACCTATGAGATGAATCTGGAAGCAATCCATCATGTGGACGTACTGCATCAGCTGGGATTTCCGATTCTTCTTGGTACGTCACGAAAATCTGTGATCGGGCTTACCCTGGATCTTCCTGCTGACCAGCGTGTAGAAGGAACAGTAGCTACTACAGTGATTGGAGTTATGAAGGGCTGCGCCTTTGTCCGTGTTCATGATATCAAAGAAAATAAACGGGCAATACAGATGACAGAAGCAATTTTAGGGAGATAACGGATGATGGATAAGATCACAATTGATAAACTGGAAATATTTGCCAATCATGGCGTTTACCCGGAAGAAAATGTTCTTGGTCAGAAATTTATAATTTCTGTTGTTCTCTATACCAGTACCAGAAAAGCTGGTGTTACAGATGAGCTTTCTTTCTCTGTCAATTATGGAGAAGTCAGTCATTTTATCCGGAAATATATGACAGAGCATACCTGGAAGCTGCTGGAATGTGCTGCAGAACACCTTGCCCAGGCAATTCTTCTGGAATATCCTCTGGTAAAAAAACTGGATCTGGAGATCCAGAAGCCATGGGCGCCAATAGGTCTTCCTTTAAATACAGTTTCCGTGAAGATCACCAGAGGCTGGCATACAGCATATATTGCCCTTGGTTCTAATATAGGTGACAAAAAAGCCTATCTGGATATGGCAGTAAAACATTTAAATGAAAGAAAAGACTGCCAGGTTAAAAAAGTTTCCGATTATCTGGTAACAGAGCCTTATGGCGTAACCGACCAGGATGATTTCCTTAACGGAGCTCTTGAGCTTCAGACTATGCTGGATCCGGAAGAGCTTCTTCAGGCTCTTCATCAGATAGAACAGGATGCCAACCGTGTACGAACCATGCACTGGGGACCCCGGACGCTAGATCTGGATATTCTTATGTATGATGACCTTGTTCTGGATACTCCAGAGCTTCATATTCCTCATATTGAAATGCATCTGAGAGATTTTGTGCTGATCCCCATGGATCAGATTGCTCCATGGAAGCGGCATCCGCTGACCGGAAAAACCGTAGAAGAAATGCTTCAGAATCTGAAAAGCAATGACAAATAAAATCCAGGGAGGACATCAGTCCTCCCTTAGTCTTACAGCAGTTGCCGCCTGACGCCGTCTGGCATCGTCCAGAGCCGCGTAATGCTTTTTGGTAGTATTTACATCTCTGTGCCCAAGAACGTCCGCTACAAGGTAAATATCACCGGTTTCCTGATAAAGAGCCGTGCCATAGGTGCTGCGGAGCTTATGAGGGGTGATCTTTTTTGTTGTTGTAATTTCCCTGGCATATTTTTTCACCAGATTTTCAATGGCCTGAACTCCGATACGTTTTTTTTGAGCAGAATAGAAGAGTGCATGTTCATGGCCGGAGAGAGGGGTGATGTTTTCTCTGACTTCCAGATAATTTTTCAGAGCCTTTTCTACCTCAGGACCAAAATATACAACCATTTCGTTTCCACCTTTTCGGGTAACTTTGATCCCGTTATTTTTAAAATCCACATCCTCAATATCAAGACCCACACATTCTGAAACACGGATTCCTGTGCCAAGAAGCAAGGTTACAATAGCAAGATCCCTTTCTTTATTCTTTTCCCAGAACACACGTTTTTGTCCGGTAAGAGTATCTCCGCAATGCTCAATATGATCCAGAAGAAGAGCCACCTCGTCGGCATCCAGACGTATGATGCTTTTTTCATGGATCTTAGGCACATCTACAAGAACCGCAGGATTGGTCTCGATCATTTCCCTTTTATAATAATAGGCATAAAAGCTTCGCAAAGCGGAAATTTTACGTTTCAGGCCAAGTTCCCCGTTTGTTTCCAGTTTATCCGCATTCCGGTTCTGATAAACCTTCAGATATTCCTGATATTCCTCAATATCCACAGCTTTGACCTGATCCAGGATCTGAACGGTAAGATCAGTCATGGTTTTTTCTTTCAGAGACGGATTGGTTTCCAGAAGGAACTGAAAAAAGATACGGATATCATAGGCATAAGAAATTCTTGTTTTCGTTGTAGTTGTTGCATCAATGGCTCGAAAATAATCTCTGCAAAAAGAAGGCAGCGTTGCCAGAACCTGACGAAGACGCAATGTATTTTCGATGTCTGTATGTTCATGATAAGTCTGTTTTTTTTCCATAATTTAAAACTCCCTAAGCAAACAGATTTTCGGATTTCTTTATGATTATACCACAGAAGTGGTTCTTTTGTCTATATCTATATGAAAAACTCGGGTTTGTCGTATAGATGTATTTCCATATAGATGGCAGGATTTTTACCTTTTTGTACTTCTTCTGCATCTTTTGCAGCCAGAATTACTGCTTATAAATAAAAATCCTGCCTGATATAATTTATTATTTTATTTTCCCGGACGCTTTACGTAATCCAGTGGATCTTTATGTGTGCCTTTTACAATAATACCCAGATGTAAATGCGCTCCAAAGGATGTTCCCGTATTTCCTACATAACCGATCAATTGTCCTTTTTTTACTTTTGATCCCTGTTTCAGTCCCGGGGCAAATTTTGACTGATGCATGTATTCGGAAACAATCCCATCTGCATGTGTGATCTGGATGTGATTTCCTGCACCGCCGTTATTATGTTTGATCAAAGATATCGTTCCATCTGCCACTGCATAAATAGGCTCGCCGGATTTTGCCGCGATATCGATTCCCTTATGATATGAGGAAGCTCCCGGTCCCGGTGGTTTTCTCGGTCCAAAATAGCTTGTGATGATATTATTTTTGGAACTGAGTGGCCAGCGGAAATTCCTTTCCTGATAATTTGGGATCCATGCTCCGTCGCTGCCTACATAATGTGTCCGGTCTACCCAGCAGTTTCTTTTCATAATGCCGGTAGATGGCGACAGATAATATTTTTTCTTATTGACTGTGATCCAGCCTGTCTGCCTCTCTCCTGCACTGTTCAGGAAATAATGGTTTCCTTTCAGATTCAGCCAGCCTGTAGCCAAACGGCCATTGCTCTGAGCATAATATAGTTTTCCCTTTATGGCAGCCCAGGCATTTCGGTACATCTGACCATTTCCATTAAAGCAGTACATATTCTTTACAAGAGTAACTTTGCAGGCATCATATCTGGCGCCTGTATGCGTATTAAACAGATATTTGTGGCCGCCGATGGTCTGCCAGCCTGTGACCATTTTATAATCTGAAGGACGGAAATACCGATAATAGGAACCAACCTTATAAAAGCCTTTTACCAGAGAATACCTGCTGCCCGCATAATATCTGGAGCCGTCTGAGTCTGTATAAAAAGCATTGCGGAGCTGTACTCCTGTTTTTCGGTCAAACGCATACCAGTTTCTTCCGATCCTGACCAGACCGGCCTTTCGATATCCGTTTTTGTCCATATAATAACGTTTGCCTTTATAGGTAACGATCTTGTTGCGGATCATCAGACCATTGGAGTTAAAATAACGTACCTTTCCCTGGACAGTCTGGAATCCCGGACGGATCACTCCGTCATGGAAAAAATAATACATGTTTCCCGAAGATGTACGCAGCCAGCCTGTGTGCATGCATCCTGTCTTTTTATTGAAAAAATATCGTTTGCCTTTTACTGTCTGCCAGCCTGTAAGCATTTTGCCCTTATTGCTGAAACAATAGGTCTTTCCCTTAAGTTTCTGGATGCCCGGCTTTGCAGCTCCTGTCCTGGAATCAAAATAATATCTGACTCCGGAAGGGGAAGTATACCATCCCTTTACCTTCTTTCCTGCGGAATTGTAATAATAATAGGAGCCATTCTGATAAACAAACTTTTTTGGGGTGGCTGCCTGAACAGACTCTGGTGCGGCTGCCGTAAAACACCCTGCCAGAAAAACAGCTGCAAACAGCCAGAGGATCGCTGTGGATACAGTTATCTTCTTTTTCATTCTTTCATTCTCCTTCATCTTTGGAATAAATAAAAACAAGATTACAGAATATGTTCGTCAAGCAAAATTGTAAAAGGTCCGTCATTGATGAGGGATACCTTCATGTCTGCACCAAAGATGCCATGCTCTACTACCGGAACAGATTTCTGTGCTTCCCGGATCATATATTCATAAAGCTCTTCTGCCATCTTTGGTTCCCCGGCTTCAATAAAGCTTGGACGATTGCCTTTTTTACAGTTGGCATACAGCGTAAACTGAGAAACAAAAAGAATCTCTCCTGATACGTCTTTTAAAGAAAGGTTTGTCTTTCCGGCTTCATCTTCAAAAATCCGGAGCCCCAGGAGCTTTTTCAGATATTTATCTGCAATTTCTTTATTGTCATCCTTCCCTGCCCCTACAAATACAAGAAGCCCCTTTCCGATCTTGCCGATTGTTTCTCCGTCTACGGTTACTTCCGCCTGCAGTACTCTTTGGATAAAAAGTCTCATAGATTGTCTTCCTCCAGTCATTCTAAATTTCAGTATAGCATAGTTTTACATATTTGTGTCTTTATTTTTAACATATTATGTAAAAATGTTAAAAATAGACAAAAAGATACCGGGAAAACAGTGCATACTGCCCTCCCGGTAAAAGTATTTCTGTTTGGGATCACTTTTTCTTTGAAGCATCAAAAATCTGAACCGCATCAATGATGATCTTAGCTGCATTTTCCAGTCCAAATTTGCCGCTGTCGATACAGAGATTATAGTCCTTAGCAGAACCCCATTTTTTATTTGTATAATAATTATAATAGCTTGCTCTGCTCTTGTCTGTCTTGTTTATGATATCTTTTGCTTCTCTGTCGCTCTTTCCATACTTGGATGCAATCCTACGGATCCTTGTATCCAGATCAGCATGAATAAAAATGCTGAAGCAATCCGGCCAGTCAGACAGTGCATAGTCTGCACAGCGTCCTACCATAACACAGGGACCCTCTCCTGCCAGTTTCTTAATGGCATCAAACTGAGCAAGAAAAATCTTATGATTCATAGGCATATCGTTAAATCCCGCAGAAGAATATCCAAAGGAATAAGTATCCATAACCAGAGAATATAGAAAACTGTTGGTAGGTTTTTCATCATGGTGCTCAAACAGCTCCTTACAGATGCCGCTGTCATTTGCCGCATGCTCCAGCAGTTCCTTATCATAGCATTTAATGCCAAAATATTTGGCAACCTCCTGCCCGATCTGTCTTCCGCCGCTGCCGTATTCTCTTCCGATCGTAATGATTGAACTTGTAGTATTACTCATAAGCTGCACACTCCCTTCTGCGAAAATAATAATCTTTTCATATATTATAC
>URWL01000144.1 GCA_900551465.1 uncultured Blautia sp.
GAGAGACTGAATCTCCTGGGAGAGTTTTATCATTCAAAAAAGGTGACTCCCGCAGTGATCGAGTTTGTAGATATTGCCGGACTTGTAAAAGGAGCATCAAAGGGTGAAGGTCTGGGAAACCAGTTTCTTGCCAATATCCGTGAGGTGGATGCAATTGTTCATGTAGTGCGCTGCTTTGAAGATCCTAATGTGATCCATGTAGATGGAAGTATTGATCCTCTTCGTGATATCGAGACGATCAATCTGGAGCTTGTATTTTCTGATCTGGAAATCCTGGAGAGAAGGATCGCCAAGGTGACAAAGACTGCCAGAATGGATAAAGAAGCTGCAAAAGAACTTGAGTTCCTCCAGAAAGTAAAGGCACATCTGGAAGAGGGAAAAATGGCCATCACCATGGAAATGGAAACAGAGGATGAAGAAGCATGGATGGGAACTTATAATCTTCTTACCTGGAAACCGGTGATCTATGCAGCTAATGTAGCGGAAGATGAACTTGCAGATGATGCAGCATCCAATCCTCATGTACAGGCTGTGAAGGAATATGCCGGACAGCAGAAAAGTGAGGTTTTTGTAATCTGTGCAGAGATTGAGGAGGAAATCTCCCAGCTGGATGATGATGAGAAAAAAATGTTTCTGGAAGACCTGGGACTGACAGAATCCGGTCTTGAGAAGCTTGTGCGTGCAAGCTACAGTCTTCTTGGGCTTATGAGCTTCCTCACTTCAGGAGAAGATGAAACAAGAGCCTGGACCATTAAGATTGGTACAAAGGCTCCTCAGGCAGCAGGAAAGATCCATACGGATTTTGAACGTGGATTTATTAAGGCTGAGGTTGTAAATTATAAAGATCTCCTGGACTGCGGATCTTATGCAGGTGCTAGAGAAAAAGGTCTTGTACGAATGGAAGGTAAGGAATATGTGGTTCAGGACGGCGATGTGATCCTGTTCCGTTTCAATGTATGATAAAGGTGTTTTTATGAATACATCAATTCGATTTCCAAATCTGGATATAGATTTCAGATATGTGGGCCGTTCCGTCTCTCTTTTTGGAATTGAGATTACTTTTTATGGAATGCTGATCACGCTGGGAATGCTGACAGCACTGGTTTATATGATCCTTCATGCAAAAAGAAAAAAAGAGGATCCAAACCTGTGTCTGGAAATGATGATTCCTTCTCTGATCGGAGGTGTGATCGGAGCACGGCTCCTGTATATAATGCTTCACTGGGAACTGTTTGCAGGAAAAACAATTTCGCAATTTCTGGATATTACCAGTGGTGGAATGAGTTTTTTGGGAGGACTTCTGGGCGGAATGCTTTTTGGGGCAGTTTACTGCCATATCCGCAAAGTTTCCTTTATGCGGCTGGCAGATACTGCCAGTATGGGACTTCTGATCACGCAGATAATAGGAATATGGGGAAACTTCTTTAACCGGGAATCTTTTGGCGAATATACAGATACCTTGTTTGCAATGCAGATTCCTGTCGCTGCTGTAGATAAAAGCCAGATCACCTCTCTGATGCAGTCGCATCTGGCAGAGGCAGAGGGGATCTCATATATTCAGGTTCATCCGTTGTTTCTTTATGAAAGTTTGTGGTTCCTGCTTTTATTTGTGGTTCTGCTTTCTTATACCCGCAGAAAAAAATATGCAGGAGAGATTCTTCTCAGATATCTGGCAGGATATTTTCTTGGAGCTGCTGTGATGGAATGGCTCAGCCCTGCCGGATTTATGATTCCGAAAACAGAGATACCTGTACTGCCGACAGTATATATATTTACAGCAGTGATTCTATGGATTACCGCAGCTGTTCGCAGGAGTCTTTCGAAAAAACGGGAGAAATACAGAAGGCGAAGAAAAGAGGACTATGAATCCGGTGACAAAAGGTCAGGATTGAATTATGATGAAATCCATACCTATGAAGATGTTTCTCATGAATTTCTGGGGACAGATCTGCCTGACAGAAAGGACAAGACCGAAGAAAACGAGGGTTCTGAACATGCAGAAACAGATGAGAAAACTGAAAAAGAAATGGAATCCGGAACAGATGGAGGAAAGAAAAAGGAGCAGCAGGAAGAAGCTAAAGAGGAAGATACACCGCTGCCGCAGGAAGCTCAATGGGATGATACAGAATCGGGAGGATCTTCCCAAGTGTCTGAAGATGAGCAGAAAGCTTGATGAATTAATAGAAAAAACAGAAATAATATAAGGACGCAGGGGAAATTTGCAGCATCAGGCCGCAGGTTTCCCTTGTTTGTTTTTAATCCTGAACGAAAAAACCTGAGATTCCCACTTGTATTTTCCACATAAATAGGGTAGAATGGTTGCATAAGTGGTAGAAAGTGGTGAAAAGTGGTAGCGAATGGAAGGAACATGGCAGACCTGTCCATTTCTGCTGAAAAGTACGAAGGGGAGAATCGTACTTTCCGAGAGTAGGTGAGTTACATGTTCATGGGAGAATACAACCATACAATTGATGCGAAGGGGCGTCTGATCATTCCTGCTAAATTCAGGGAACTTCTGGGAGAGGAGTTTGTACTGACAAAGGGACTGGATGGTTGTCTTTCAGTTTATCCTATGGATGAATGGAAAGCCTTTGAAGAAAAGCTCAGAGCCTTACCACTTACAAGTAAAGAAGCAAGAACCTTCTCACGTTTCTTTGTTGCGGGAGCGACTATGTGTGAACTGGACAAGCAGGGGAGAATTCTTGTGCCTCAGGCACTTCGGGAATTTGCTGGTCTGGAAAAAGAAGTGGTCATTACCGGCAACCTGAATAAGGTTGAAATATGGAGCAGAGAAAAGTGGAGCGAAAACTGCTGTTATGATGATATGGAAAGCATTGCAGAAGGCATGCAGAAAATGGGTATCATTATTTAAGCATTACGCTGGAAAGAAATCCAACACAGGAGACGGATATGGAATTTAAACACAAATCTGTATTACTGGAAGAAACCATCGAGGGTTTAAGGGTAAAACCTGACGGAATCTACGTGGATGGAACTCTGGGAGGTGCAGGGCATGCCTCTGAGGTGTGCCGGAGACTTTCTGCCAAGGGGAGATTTATTGGCATAGATCAGGACCAGGATGCAATAGTTGCTGCGAGTGAAAGGTTGGCTGCCTATAAAGACAGGGTGACGATCATTCGCAGCAATTATTGTTACATGGTAGATGAATTGAAGAACCTTGGTATCCATCAGGTAGACGGAATAGTGCTGGATCTGGGAGTTTCCTCCTATCAGCTTGACAATGAAGAGCGCGGCTTCACTTATAGGGCAGACGCGCCTCTTGACATGCGCATGGATCAGAGACAAAGCAGAACAGCGGCAGACATCATCAATGGTTACGAAGAAAAAGAACTGTACCGTATCATTCGTGATTACGGTGAAGATAAATTTGCAAAGAATATTGCGAAACATATTGTTGCGGCAAGACAGGAAAAACCTGTACGCACAACAGGAGAACTGACAGAGATCATACGTCGTGCCATACCTATGAAGATACAGGCTGCAGGTGGTCATCCTGCAAAAAGGACGTTTCAGGCTGTCCGCATTGAGCTGAACCGGGAACTGGATGTTCTTCGGGAATCTCTGGACGGGATGATCGATATGCTGGGCGATGGAGGGCGCATCTGTGTGATCACATTCCATTCGCTGGAAGACAGGATCGTAAAGACGATTTTCCGTAAAAACGAAAATCCCTGTACCTGTCCGCCTGATTTTCCTGTATGTGTCTGCGGAAAGAAGTCAAAAGGAAAGGTGATCACACGAAAACCGATCCTGCCCGGAGAACAGGAACTGGAAGAGAATTCCAGATCCAAAAGTGCAAAACTGCGTATTTTTGAGCGCAGGCTGCAGCAGTAGGCAATGGTTTTGAAAGTGAAAGAAAGTTAGTGATAGATGATGGACAGGACAAACAGAGCAGTGACAGACAGAAGAAGCAGAGAAAATGCCAGAAGCATTCAGAATGTGTATGTAGATGGAAATGCTGTAAGAAGACTGCAGGAAATTCCTGACAGAAGATATTCTTCCGGGAGACCTGCACAGAACAAAAAAAGAAAAAGTTCTCGGAGTGCAGCTTCTGCAAAAGCGTCAGGTCGTGCAAGAGAGGTCAGCAGAACAACGCAGAGAAACCGCAGAAAGGCAATGAGCATGGGGCGGGGATACGTTGTATTTCTTACAGTGGTCTCAGTTGCAGTCCTGTTTTTCTGTGTATATTACCTTCAGCTAAGGGCAGATGTTACCGGCCGGATCAAAACAGTAGCAGCTCTTGAAACAGAGTTAAGTGAGCTTCGGGAAGAAAATGATGCCTATGAAAGTCAGGTGAATTCTGATGTGGACCTGAACAGGATCAAGAAGATCGCCATCGGCCGTCTGGGGATGAATTATCCCCGGGATGATCAGAAGAAAACCTACAGTATGTCTAACAACAGTTATGTAAGACAGTATCAGGATATTCCCCGCAGTAAGTAAGAGGTGAGAAATTGGGAAACAGCAGGAGGAGAAAAAAGCCACAGCGTAAAATAAATCATCAGATGAGAGGAAAGCTGGCAGGACTGTTTGGTGCAGTGCTGCTGGCTTTAGTTTGTTTGTTGGGAAGGATTACATATATCAATGCCACCAGCGGAAATAAATATAAAAAACAGGTTCTGACTCAGGCTCAGCAGAAATATGCCAGTAATGTTCTTCCGGCAAAACGCGGAAATATTTATGACAGGAACGGAAATATCCTTGCGACCAGCAATAAAGTATACAATGTGATACTGGATTGTAAAACGGTAAACTCTGATGAAGATTATGCGGAACCTACCATCAGAGCTCTGAACAAGATACTGGGAGTAGAAGAGGAGAAAGTCCGCTCCCTTCTTTCTGATGAAAAAACAAGCAGCAGCCAGTATCAGATTCTTATAAAAAAGCTTTCTATGGATGATAAAAAGGAATTTGAGAAATATTGTACTGTGGACGAGGACAGTGATCTTTCAGAATCAGAAATAAAAGAACGTTCTAATGTAAAAGGCGTATGGTTTGAGGAGGATTATCTCAGAAGCTATCCATTTAACAGTCTTGCCTGTGATGCGATTGGTTTTACACTTGCCAGAGATGTTGCAGATGTGGGGCTGGAAAGTTATTACAACAGTACACTTATGGGGGCTGACGGCCGTCAGTACGGATACTTTAACAGTGATTCGGATGTGGAACAGACTATTATAGAGCCTGTTGACGGCAAAAGCATCGTGACTACCATAGATGTGGGAATGCAGCAGATCGTTGAAAAATATGTAAACGGATTTAAGAAAAAAATGGGAGCCAAGGATATCGGCGTTATCATAGAAGATCCAAATACAGGAGAAATTCTTGCTATGGATGCCGGTGACCGTTACGATCTGAATAATCCTAGGGATCTTTCCAGCATTTATTCTGAGGAAGAGATCAAGGCGATGAATGATACGGAAACAGTGCAGGCGCTGAATGATATGTGGAATAACTTCTGTGTCACAGATGCCTATGAGCCGGGATCGGTAATCAAACCCATTGTTGTAGCAGGTGCACTTGAAAAAGGCGGTATTTCTGAAACAGATACCTTTTTGTGCGATGGAGGAGAGGCTTTTGGAGCCAATGGAGATCCGTTTATCAAATGTGCAGTATATCCGGATGCTCACGGGGAACAGGATCTGACACATGTGATCGCCAATTCATGCAATGACGGTATGATGGCGATTGCAGCGGCGATGGGTGCGGATGAATTTATTAAAGCACAGAGTCTTTTTAACTTTGGCAGCCGCACCGGTATTGACCTTCCGAATGAAGGATACGGTATTATTCATACGGCAGAGACAATGGGGGCAACGGAGCTTGCCTGTTCAGCTT
>URWL01000145.1 GCA_900551465.1 uncultured Blautia sp.
CCTGTATATCGTCCCGGAAAAGAGTTTACAAAACTTCTGGAACAACTGGAGCTCCAGGATTATCCGATCAGCAGAATTATTATCATGCATACGGAGGATGGATTGTGGAAGGAAAAATGGGAAAAAGAGCATCCGATACTGGAAGTTTATCATTTAAAAAAAACAGAGTTTGATCACGGCGGTACCAGAAAAAGAGCATCTGAGTTATCAGACGGAGAAATTATGATTTTTATGACTCAGGATGCATCCCCGGCAGATACTCATCTGATCACTCATCTGGTAAAGGCTCTGACTGCGCAGGATGATATTGCAGCTGCATATGCCCGTCAGCTTCCTGCGCCATCCTGCAGCTTTGTTGAGTCTTATACAAGAACATTTAATTATCCGGAAAAATCCTCTGTAAAAACAAAGAAGGATCTGTCTGTATATGGGATCAAAACATTTTTCTGCTCAAATGTGTGTGCGGCATATAAAAAAGACATCTATGAAAAACTGGGAGGATTTGTGGAAAAAACCATTTTTAATGAAGACATGATCTATGCAGCCAGACTGATACAAAATGGGTTTGGGATTGCTTATGCAGCTGATGCACAGGTGGTTCATTCCCATAATTATACCTGCAGTCAGCAGTTTCACAGAAATTTTGACCTGGGCGTATCTCAGGCGGAGTATCATGAAATCTTTGATTCTGTACCTTCGGAAGGAGAAGGAATCCGTCTGGTGAAAAAAACAGCTGTACATCTTTTAAAATCCGGGAAATGGTATCTGATACCAGGTTTTATTTTACAAAGCGGATGTAAATATGCTGGATATCTGACAGGAAAACGATATAGAAAACTGCCTCGAAAACTGCTTCTCTGGTGTACCATGAACAAGTCTTACTGGAAGTGACAATGCTTCAATGGGTCCGCCCTGTGAACACGTTTTTTTAAAGGAGTTGTCACATTTTGAACACAATTCCCTGTTACACTTGAGTCATAAATAAAATGACAACGGAGAGGAGCAAAACCATGGATAATGATAACAATTGGGGACAGGATGCTCCGCAGAATCAGAATAGATGGAACGAAAGAGAAAGTCATCCAGAACCGATTCCGCATTATGATCATTATCAGATGCATCGAAACAGTGCGGAACCGGAGCATACACCCCCGAAAAAAAATAAAACAAGAAAACATACTGCTGGTAAAAAGCTTGCGGGAACTGTTGCACTGGCAGTTGTTTTTGGAGTAACAGCCAGTGCCGTGTTCCAGGCTTCTAATTTTGCAGCTGAAAGATACCTGGGAACAGGAACGCGTACAGAAACTGTTCAGCCTATATCCAAAACAGACGTGTCAGCTTCAGAAGAAACGAGTTTGTCAGCTGAGGGCGGCTCTGGAAATGCCGGCTCAGTGGCAGAGGTTGCTGCGGCAGCCATGCCGTCAGTTGTTGCGATCACTTCTGTAAGTGTTCAGGAGATTCCAAGCTTTTTTGGTATGTATACCTTTGGTTCCTATGGAACTCAGCAGTTTTCCAGTGAAAGCAGCGGATCTGGCATTATTGTGGGAGAAAATGACGATGAGCTTCTGATCGCTACCAATAATCATGTTGTAGAAAACGCGACTACTTTAAGTGTATGCTTTATTGGTGATGATACTGCTGAAGCAGAAAAAGAACTTCAAAATATAATTCACGATGATATCAATGTAGAGGATGCGGTAAGCGCCAAGATCAAAGGAACAGATGCACCAAATGATCTGGCAGTAGTAGCTGTACAAAAATCTGATATCCCGAAGGATACGCTTTCTGAGATTAAGATTGCACAGATCGGGGATTCAGACGGACTGCAGGTAGGAGAGCAGGTGGTTGCCATTGGTAATGCATTGGGCTATGGACAGTCTGTTACTTCCGGATGGGTAAGTGCTCTTGACAGAAGCATTGCAACGGAGGATGTGACAACTTCAGGTCTGATACAGACGGATGCAGCGATTAATCCGGGAAACAGCGGCGGTGCGCTTTTGAATATGAATGGAGAGCTGATCGGCATCAACTCTGCAAAATATGCAGATAATGCAGTAGAAGGAATGGGATATGCCATTCCGGTGGCTACCGCCCAGCCTATTCTGGAAAAACTTATGAACCGTCAGACCAGAGATAAGGTACAGGAGTCAGAAGCCGGATATCTGGGGCTTGAGGCCGGAGATATGACAGCTGAGGCACTGGAAATGTATGATATGCCGGCAGGTGCCTTTGTGATTGAGGCAGTAGAAGGAGATCCTGCTGCTAATGCAGGAATCCGCAGAGGTGATGTCATTGTGGAAATGGACGGACAGACAGTAACAGGAGGATCAGATCTGATCGAAAAGCTTTCTTATTATGCTGCAGGAGAGACTGTAGAGATGATTATTTCACGCCCGGTCAATGGAGAATACACGGAGCAGAGTGTAGAAGTGACACTGGGATCCCGGTAGGATGAAAGGATTTCTGAAATCCGTATTTAAGTGTTTTGCCGCCTGGCGCAATTTATAAAAACTTTAGTTTACAGGTGCATAGGTTATGATATAATAGACGCATAGGCTGAGGGATTCTGAGAAAAGAACATCAGCCTGTGCGTTTTATATTGTCATGAAATCACAGAAATGTGACAGATATAGAATATATGACATGACAGAACGGAAAGGAGTTTATATGAGTGATAAATACGAAGATGAAGTGACTTTAGAGGAAGATCGTGAGGAGCAGGAAGATCATAAACATGAGCCTGAGAAATTCTGCACTCTTTGCCGGAGATCCGAACGGCAGGCAGGAAGAATGATCGATCTTCCCAATAATATACATATCTGCTCTGACTGTATGCAGAAGAGCTTTGATACGATGAATACTCAGATGAGCAATGGAAACTTTAATTACAGTGATCTTTTTAATATGCCGGGAGTAAGCATGATCGATCTGGGAAGCTTCCAAAATCAGATGAACCAGCCAAAAAAAGCGCCCAAAAAGAAAAAAGAAGCGAAACCTGTTCTGGATCTGAAAAAGATTCCGGCTCCCCATAAGATCAAGGCGACTCTTGACGAGTATGTGATAGGTCAGGAACATGCAAAAAAAGTAATGTCTGTTGCGGTTTATAACCATTATAAAAGAGTTGCTACAGACACTATGGATGAAATTGATATTGAAAAGTCAAACATGCTGATGATCGGACCTACTGGTAGCGGAAAGACGTATCTGGTAAAGACCCTTGCCAAGCTTCTGGACGTGCCTCTTGCGATTGCAGATGCAACTTCACTGACGGAGGCAGGCTATATCGGAGATGATATTGAAAGCGTGGTATCCAAGCTTCTTGCTGCTGCGGACAATGATGTGGAAAAGGCAGAACATGGAATCATTTTTATTGACGAGATCGATAAGATTGCAAAGAAGAAAAACACAAACCAGAGAGACGTCAGCGGAGAGGCTGTACAGCAGGGAATGCTGAAACTGCTGGAGGGAAGTGATGTGGAGGTTCCGGTAGGAGCCAACAGTAAAAATGCCATGGTTCCTCTTACAACTGTCAATACGAGGAATATTCTTTTTATCTGCGGAGGAGCGTTCCCGGATCTGGAGAGCATTATAAAAGAGCGTCTTAATAAGCAGGCATCTATTGGCTTTTATGCAGATCTGAAAGATAAGTATGATGATGATCCGCATCTTCTTGAGAAGGTAACGGTAGATGATATCCGCAATTTTGGTATGATACCGGAATTTATCGGACGTCTTCCGATTATTTTTACCCTGGAGGGACTTTCCGAGGATATGCTGGTAAAAATCCTCAAAGAGCCGAAGAATGCTATTTTGAAGCAGTATCAGAAGCTTCTGGCGCTGGATGAGGTTAAACTGGAGTTTGATGAAGGCGCTCTTCATGCCATTGCAGCCAAAGCTATGGAGAAAAAGACAGGTGCAAGAGCGCTGAGGGCTATTTTGGAAGAATACATGCTGGATATTATGTATGAAATTCCTAAGGATGACAGCATCGGTCAGGTGGTGATCACAAGAGAATATATTGAGGGAAACGGAGGCCCAAAGATCCTTTTAAGGGGACAGGAGGTTCCGCTTCTGGAAACTGCACAGTAGATCAGGTCAGAAAGAAGGTTATCTGTTATGGCAAAAGAATTTTTTCAGGAATTTGGTGAAGCGTTTACAAAAACAATGCGTGATATTGGGGAACGGGCAGAATCTTTTTACAGTGAACAGAAATTGAGAAACAAGATTTCCGGTGAGGAAAAGCAGATCCGTAAAATAATGGAAGAGCTGGGAAAGATTATTTACAGACGCTATAAGGATGACGTTCCGCTGGAAGACATGCAAAGACGTCTCTGCGAGCAGATTGAACAGCGCATGGACAGGATCAGTCAGTATAAAGAGGCTATTGCCGGAGTAAAAGAAAAGAAGGTGTGCCCTTCCTGCGGCATTACGGTAGAAGCAGAAATGGCTTTTTGTCCTCATTGCGGAGCAGCCTGCACTACGAAAGAACAGGAAGAACAGGCAGGAGCAGTAGTTGCAGAGATGACTGCGGAGCAACTGGAGCCGGAAGCAGCAGAGGAAGTACTGTCAGAAAAAACGGAGCCAGCAGCAGAAGAGACATTGTCAGAAGCGCTGGAGACGGAAGAGGAAGTACCGTCAGAGAAACCGGAGCCAGTGGAAGAAGTATCGTCAGAAGAGTCTGAGACAGCAAAGGAAGAGACAGAGGAGGATGGATCGGCAGCAGAAGGAAAAGAAACAGAGTAAAACAGGGGGAAGAGGGAAATGAGAGAGAAAAAGCATGACAGAAAAAACAGAAGGGGCAGGCTTATAAGGAGCATGCTCCTTATAGTGCTTGCATTTGTACTGACAGCAGGGACAGCCACAGTTATGCCTTCGGCAATAGAAGTATCTGCAGCGCCAAAAAAGAAGACAAAGATCCGTTTGGAAGGAAGAAGCGGCCGCTATATCATTGATACAGGATATAACTGGTGGCTGAAAGACAAAAACGGAAAAAGAGTCACAGGATTTCAATATATTAAGGTTCCAAAGGGGAAAAGACTGAAATCCGGATACTATATGTTTGACAGCAAAGGCTGTCTGTGCAAGAAAAAACAGTTTCATAAGCTGGATAAAAAGATTGCAGGAAGAACTTTTAAGGGAACATATTATTTTGGAGATACAAATGGACGCCTGTACAGAAAAGCCGGATGGAAAGTAATAAACGGTCAGAAATATCTACTGTCCTCTTATGGAAGACGATATGAAAACTGCTGGAGATCCGGATACTATCTTTTGTCCAATGGAACGATAGCGAGAAGCAGAAAGCTTCCGGACGGAACCTGGGTAGACTGCAACGGGCGGAGATGTACAGAGGCAGACATGACTCTGAACGGGCTGAAAAAGAAGCTTGGCAGTATGGTGAAGGGGTACAGCGGTTCCTGGTCTGTGTATGTGAAGAATCTGGAGAACGGGGCAGTGATCAATATAAACGACACAGCCATGTATCCGGCAAGTACCATAAAAGCCTTTGTTATGGCGTCTACGTTTGATCAGATTAAACGGGGAAAACTCAGATATAATTCCACTATAAAAAGTCTTCTTAACAGTATGATCACGGTAAGTGATAATGAGGCTTATAATCAGCTGGTAAGATATAACAGCAGATCAAGAAGTTTTGTCAGCGGCACAAAGACAGTAAACCAGTATCTTAAGAAAAATGGTTATACAAAGACAGGCTGTCACAGCAGTCTTCATCCATCTGCTTCAGCATTTACAAGTGACGGACAGAGAAATATCGCTTCCGCAAAAGACTGCGGGGTGCTTTTGGAACGTATTTACAAAGGAACCTGTGTTTCATCGAAATATTCCAGA
>URWL01000146.1 GCA_900551465.1 uncultured Blautia sp.
TCCCACAGGAGTAGTATTATAATAAGAAAAGGATAAGGTCTGCAGGTGTCTGAACTGCGCCCATTTCAGATCCTTTCCTATATTCATTTCAATAGTTGTCGCTGCATGTACAGACAGATACACGCTGATGGTCTGCGCCACGATCACTGCCACATATACCAAAGCAAAGGCATGGATCCCTTTCAGAGAATCCGGAATAATAAAATGATCGATGGCATAACTCTGGAACAGAGGAACCAGCACATCCACTCCTGCCAGAAGTATGTTCAGGCTGAAGGTGATTAAAAAATATTTTTTATACGGTTTAAAGTAGGGCAGCATTTTTGCCCAGATTTTAAACTGAAAAGGTTTCGTATACTCCTGTTCTTCATAAGCTGCCATTGCTTCTCACCTCTTTTCTGTCGTCATGACTCATCTGTATCTCATAGATCTGCCGGTAAATCCCGTTTCTCTCTATCAGCTCCTGATGGGTTCCCATTTCTTCCATTTTCCCCTGATTCAGTACCAGGATCTGTGAAGCCCCCATAAGTGTTGTGATACGATGAGAGATCAAAATTACTGTAGTATCCTTCATACACTCCTTCAGAGCCTGACGGATCTTGTGGTCTGTCTCTGAATCCACAGCAGAAAGGGAATCGTCAAACACCATGATCGGCGCTTTCTGAAGAAGCATCCGTGCAATGGCGACACGCTGCCTCTGCCCTCCGGAAAGGGTAACGCCCCTTTCACCGACCAATGTTTCATAGCCGTCCGGAAAGCTCATGATAGCGTCATCCACACAGGCGATCCGGGCCGCTTCACGAATTTCCTCCATCGTCGCTTCCGGTCTGGAGGCAGCAATATTTTCCCGGATGGTTCTGGAATAAAGAAATGGCTCCTGAAGCACCATGCCAATATTACGGCGCAGCTGTTCCAGAGGAATCTCGCGGATATCCTTTCCCCCAATGGTAATGGAACTTCTCTGATCTTTCAGGGAATAAAACCTTTCCAGCAGCTGTACAATCGTAGATTTTCCACTTCCTGTACCTCCCAGAATCCCAAAAGTAGCTCCCTGAGGAATGTGAAAAGATACATCATCCAGCACCTTTTTGCCATCCTCATACTGAAAATCCACATGGCTGAAGGAAATGTCATAAGATTTCCACAGTTTCTCACCTCTGTCCACATGTTTCGCGAAAGCTTCAGAAGAAGGCTCTTTCTGATATCCCTCCTCCTGACTGCCCAGTATGTAGTCTACACGGTCAAAGGACACACCGGCCTTACTCATGTCAGATAAGATCCTTCCCAGTCCCCGGATCGGCCATACCAGAGCAGTATTATAGGAAGCAAAAGCCACAAATTCTCCTACGGAAATATTTCCATGTACTGCCTCCACAGCTCCCAGTACAATGATCGTAACAACCTGAAGACCTGTAATCAGATCCCCCACGCCCCAGTAAAGACCGGAAAGAGTTCCCAGACGGATCCATAAATTTGCAAAAGCATTATTCTTCTCCAGAAACCGGTCCATCTCATATTTTTCCCGCCCAAAAGCGCGGACAACCCGGACGCCGGTAGCATTCTCCTGCACCACTGTGGACAGCGCTCCCTCCGCCTCGTCTGCATCCGTAAAACGCCTTGCGATCAACCGGTAAAAAACAGCCGAATACACAACTACCAGAGGCACAAATAAAAGAACGATCATCGAAAGCTTCACATTCATGGCAACCATCATCCCAAAGGAAACCGCCACCAGAAAAATCGTGCGGAACACTTCCAGAAGCTGCGTAACCACAAAATTCCGTATTACTTCCACATCGGAAGTACAACGCTGGATGATATCTCCTGTCTGGTTTTTATCATGCCAGCTCATAGGAAGTTTCTGTACATGGGCAAACAGCGTATCCCTCATATTTTTGGCAAAATTCTCTCCTGCTCTGGCAGTGTGATACCTGCTTACAAACATGGCAGCGCCGGAAAGAAGAGCCACTGCCGCCAGAATCAGCGCCATCACCCACAAATGCTCTGACAGATACGGGTATCTGCTGCTTCCCAGCACCGAATCAATGGTAAAGCGGAATATCTGGGGCGTCAGAGAATTTAATATGGTAGTAATAAAAGAGGCAGCCACTGCTGCCGCAAAAGCGCCTCTGGCTCCCACAAAAAAACGGGAGATCAGCTGTAATCGTCTGTGTTTTTTCATCTTTTCTGCTCCAATTTTCTTTGATAAAGTGTATCTCACAGTCTTATTGTATGGTATCAGAAGGGAAAAATCAAGAAAACAAAAATCCCCGGAAACGCTCTGTTCCGGAGATTTATTCCTTAATATCTTTTTATTTTTTTGGAAGGTGTTTTTTCAAATTCTGTCTCTCTGACTTTAAGGCTGTAAACTCTCTTATGAGCAGGTGCAGTTTTGTTATAATCATCCACCACTTCCTGCAGCACAGCCTGGATCTCTGTGATCTCTTTTTTCTTTGCATACTCATAATCCGGGAAGATCTCCGCCTCAATGACGCCGTTACTTTCCCTTACCAGAATTTCCTGTACCAGACGATGTTCACCGATCTTGTTTTCCAGTTCTTCCGGAGAAACATTTTCACCATTTTTTGTAATGATCAGGTTTTTCTTTCTTCCGGTCAGATATACAAATCCCTCTTCGTCAACATAACCCAGGTCTCCGGTGCGGAGCCATCCGTCCTCAGTAAGAGCTTCTGCAGTCTCTTCCGGCATCTTATAGTATCCCTTCATCACGCTGCTTCCCCGTACCCACAGTTCCTTATCTACTGTCTTTGCCTCACAGTTGGGAAGCAGCTGCCCTACAGAATCTTTGCGGATATTCCACGGAACGGTTGTACTGATGACCGGAGCACATTCTGTCATTCCATAGCCCTGAAGGATCTTAATCCCATAGCGCTGAAACAGATCCACATAAGCAGGGTTCAGATATGCGCCGCCGCTGCAGATGGTATGGAAACTCTCTCCAAACACTTCCTTTTTTACAATTTCAGGGGGAAGTCCTGCCGCATCTTCCAGTTTTTTTGCCATGGTCTCGATCATCAGAGGCACCATCAGGATCATATTGGGCTGAAACAGCTTAATATTTTTTGCCACACGAAGAAGAGAATCATTGATACAGATGATAGCTCCCAGTGTCATTCCTTTGAGAATATCCATAGTCAGACAATAGGCATGATGAACCGGAAGCACAGACAACGCCACCGTACGTTTCGGAAGTTTCATATCAAGGCAGGTTGCATTTTCTGCCAGATTCCTGTGGGTGAGCATAACACCCTTGCTTTTTCCTGTTGTTCCGGAAGTAAACATGATCGTGCACAGATCCTCCGGAGAAGGAACGATCTTACAGACATCCTCGGCTTCTTCCACCAGTTTCCAGAAAGAAAGCGCCTCTTCATCCGACTCTTCATTCTGCATGGAGATCAGATATTTCAGCTTTGGACAGCGTTCCTTTACTATGGCAGCAACATCCCGGCGGATCTCATCCACAACAAAAACCGTTGCGTCTGCCCGGTGGATCAGTTCACACATTTCCTCTGCGGGAAGGGATACGTCCAGAGGCACTGCCACACTTGCGCTGTTGACTGTTCCCAGATAAGCTGTCAGCCAGGCATAGGAAGTCATTCCTGTGATCGCCACATGATTTCCCTGCTCTCCCAGCTTTTCCAGCACACAGGAAAAGCGTTCACTGTCTCTTCTTAATTCTGCATAAGATTTTGATGCAATTTCTTTTTTTCCGGTTTTATAACGAACCACATCTCCGTCTCCAAATTCCTCTGCCGCCTGAATGACGATCTCGCGTATGGTTTCTGCCATTTCTCCACCTTTTCCTTCCTTATTTTTCTTATTCTTGACTAGGATAAACGCTCCATGTATGCGGCAGCTTCTCCTACTGTACGGATATCTGCAGCTTCCTGCTGATCGATCTCAATATCAAATTCATCCTCCAGATCTCCCAGCATACTCATAAAATCAAAGGAGGTAAATCCCAGATCTTCCATAAATCTGGATTCCGGTGTAACATTCTCCGGTTCAACCTCTACATAATTACAAATTACTTCTACCAGCTTCTCAAACATATTCGATCTCCTTTTTATACGTTTTTATATTAATTCGGTCTGCCCTTTCACCTTTTTCCTGCAGACACATATTTTCTCATCTTAAACAAGTTTAATGATATCTCCTATAGGAAGATTTGGGTTCTCTGTTCCTTTAAACATAATCTTGCAGAGATAATAGTATAAATACTCCAGCTTTTCTCTGGACACAGCCTTGATCTGATGCTCAAAATTAAAGTCCAGACCATTGTCCTCCGGACGGTGCATAACAGTCAGATACATAGCCTGGGTAGTGGCTCCGTTTGGATACCATTTTGTCTTATATTTAATATCTCCCAGCTTTTCCAGTCCCTTTTCTCTCAAAGTCATAGGCTGATAGGTAAGCGCCATAGGCTCATATGTATGGCCCTTTCTGGTAGAATATCTTCTGCTTCTTTCTGCAAAATAGGCAACCGGATCATAATTTGCATGACGGAACATTTCATTCTGACGGTCGCGGATCTCATAGATTCCTTCCAGGAAGGTTTTGTCCTGAGAGATCACGGTACGAAACGGGAAGGAATGGATCCTTGTTCCTCCTGATTTTTTCTCCTTCAAAGTGGCTCGGCGGGCGATGGCGGTATTAATAGAAACGTCGTCATTGCCGTTTTCTTTCTGAAAATATGTACGAAGTCCCATAAGCAGCAGACATGCCAGAGAAATATGATATTTTTCACAGAAATCCATCAGGCGTTTTGTAGGCTCTTCTTCCAGATGAAAAATATCCAGTTCTGAATCTACAGAGTCCGATACGTCTACAACTGCCCGCTCGTCCGGATTGTCATAGCGCCGGCGGAACTGATCCAGAAGCCTTGTTCCGTCTATTCCATTAAAGATCGGCTCTGACTCTGCAATAAGATTTTTGAAAAATTCCTCATCACGCTGTTTTGCCTTACAGCCTTCCTCATAGGCAAGATCCTTTTTCAGCTGTTCAATATAGGAAGCCATTTCTTTTGGCGGCTCTACACCCTCATATTCCGTGCTGCAGTACAGTTCGATAATGTCCTTCATAAAGCAGATCAGAGACTGGGCATCCATAGTCATATGGTCTGCCAGGAAATAAATCCCATTATAACCTTCCGGCATTTTGATCATTACAATACGGTTCATAGGAGAATCATCGCGCTTAAAAGGAACTGCTGTCCATGCCCGCATAGTCCTTTCCGCCTCTTCCAATGTCCCCTGGGAAAAGTCCACGAATTCAATGTCTCTCTCCTCTTTATCCACAACGTACTGGTAATAAGTGCCTTCCTTGTCGTGAGCAAAGCGAAGACGCATGGAATCACAGCGTTCATAAGCCTTATAAATACATTCCTTCAGAAGCTCAAAATCCAGATCCACCTCGATGGTAAGGCTTGTTCCAATATTCAGGACTTCTTTTTTAGGACAAAAGCTCTGATAGTATAAATGAAATTTCTGTGCTGCCGTCAACGGATAAACAGGATATCCTTTTCTTTTTCTCATCATCTGACAATACCTCCGATAAACGTATCCAAAGCCTTCTCATAGGCTTCCATGTCTTTATAATAGCTTTCTGCATGAGCAGCGCCCGAGATGATCAGTCTGGCCTTGGGAACTGCACAGTTTTCATAGATTTTATCACACATACTGTGCGGAACAAACGTGTCTGCATCCCCATGAATCAGAAGAATCGGAACCTTTGCCTTCTGTACCTCTCTGGCTGCATTACATTCGTCCAGTCCATATCCCGCCTTCTTTTTATTGATCCGGTCTGATATCTGGATCATGGGAAA
>URWL01000147.1 GCA_900551465.1 uncultured Blautia sp.
AGCCGCAATGCTGAAAGTTGGCCATGGATTTCTCATAATAGTAATATCTCCAATTATTTATTTGTATAAAGATTTTAATATGGTTAAATTATCATATCTATGTACGGATATTATAGCATTTGTAGGATTTTCCGTCATCATTTTTCTACTGTCTGACTGGGAATTTAATGGTAAACAAATTATGAATAAGTATAGTGAAAATCCCCCCAACAGCACCTCGACCAACGTCTTTTTTTGTGATATAATTGCAATATTATGCAACTACGGTAGGAGGCAATTTTCATGGGCGTACAGGGACCTGAAAAAAATAAAAAACAGATATGTGTGGGCATCCTGGCCCATGTAGATGCAGGAAAGACTACTCTTTCTGAGGGACTGCTTTATCTGTGCGGAGAGATCCGGAAGCTTGGAAGGGTAGATCACGGAGATGCTTTTCTGGATACCTATAAGCTGGAAAGGGAAAGAGGAATTACCATTTTTTCCAAACAGGCAGTATTAAAAACCGAAGACATGGAGATCACTCTTCTGGATACGCCGGGACATGTGGACTTTTCGGCGGAAATGGAACGTACTCTGCAGGTGTTGGACTATGCGATTCTGGTAATCAACGGCATGGATGGAGTACAAAGCCATACAATGACTTTATGGCGGCTTCTGGCACGCTATGAAATTCCTGTTTTTATTTTTGTAAATAAAATGGATCAGCAGGGAACGGACCGGGACGGACTTCTGAAGGAACTGCAAAAAAGACTCAATGAAAACTGTATGGATTTTGGCGCTATGACGGCTGAAGAGGGAGAAGAAAGCTGTAAACAGGAGGAGAGAGAGGCGCTTCTGGAAAATCTCTCCATGTGTGAGGAAGCTCTTCTGGAAACCTATCTGGAAACAGGAGAGCTGGAACACGGAGAGATCTGCCGTCTGATTGCAGAGAGAAGAGTTTTTCCCTGCTGGTTTGGTTCTGCGCTTAAAATGCAGGGAGTACAGGAATTCCTGAAGGGTCTGGAGAGTTATACGCTCAGTCGGAAGTATCCGGAGGAATTTGGGGCAAAGGTCTTTAAGATTGCCAGAGATCCTCAGGGAAACCGTCTTACTTACCTGAAAATCACAGGGGGAAGTCTGAAAGTAAAAACCCTTTTGAATGGGGAAAAGATCGACCAGATCCGAATTTATTCCGGGGCAAAGGCAGACAGTGTGCCGGAGGTACGGGCAGGAGAAATCTGCGCAGTTACCGGACCTTCCAAAACATGTCCGGGACAGGGAATCGGAATAGAAGAGGAATCTCAGATGCCAGTGCTGGAACCTGTGCTGAATTACCAGATCCTTCTTCCTGAGGGCTGCGATCCTCATAAAATGCTCCTGAGTCTCCGGGAGCTTGAGGAAGAAGAACCGCAGCTTCATATTCTCTGGGACAGTCGTCTTGGAGAAATTCATGCACAGCTGATGGGAGAGGTACAGACGGAGATTCTGAAAAGTATGATCTGGGAACGTTTTCATGTGGCAGTGGAATTTGGTCCGGGAAATATTGTATATAAAGAAACCATTGCGGCTCCGGTAGAAGGTGTGGGACATTTTGAGCCTCTCCGTCATTATGCGGAGGTTCATCTTTTGCTGGAACCGGGAGAACCGGGAAGCGGCTGCCAGTTTTTTACAGCATGCAGTGAGGATGTCCTTGCCCGAAACTGGCAGAGACTGATCCTGACCCATCTGGAGGAAAAGGAACATCTTGGGGTTCTGACAGGATCTCCATTGACAGATGTGCAGATTACTCTTCTGACCGGACGGGCCCATGTGAAGCATACGGAAGGCGGCGATTTCCGTCAGGCAACGTACCGTGCGGTACGTCAGGGTCTGAAAAAAGCAAAGAGTATTCTTCTGGAGCCTTATTATGAATTTCGTCTGGAGGTTCCATCTGAGATGATCGGCCGCGCCATGTCTGATATCCAGCAGATGCAGGGAAGCTTTGAATCGCCGGAAACAGAAGGCGATATGTCCGTTCTTACCGGGACAGCTGCTGTTTCCCAGATGCGCGATTATCAGAAACAGGTAGTGTCCTATACAAGCGGCAGGGGAAGACTTTTCTGTAATCTGAAAGGGTATGCTCCCTGCAAAAATCAGGAGGCTGTGGTACAGTCTGTTGGATATGATTCGGAGCACGATCTGGAAAATCCCACCGGATCGGTATTTTGTGCACATGGAGCTGGATTTGTGGTGCCATGGGATCAGGTTGAGGAGTACATGCATCTGGACAGTGGTATAGACACAGGGGCTCTGGCAGAGGAAAGTGAAAGCTGGTATGAGCTTTCGGAGGGAGACGATGAACAAAACAGCAGATTACTGTCAGATATCTCAGGCAATACTTCTGGAAAAAAATACCAGAAGGGATATTCCTACAGTGGAAGCTATGAGGACGAGCAGGAACTGCAGGCGATTTTTGAGCGTACCTTTGGGCCGATAAAAAGAGACCGGGCTATGTATGCTTCAAAGACTACCGTTTCCTCTCAGAAAGAAACGATACGGTATCGTCCCGGGAAACCGAGAAAGGAAGAATATCTCCTGGTGGACGGGTACAATATTGTTTTTGCCTGGGAGGATCTGCGGGAGCTGGCAAAAGAAAATATCCATGCGGCCTGTGATAAGCTGATGGATATTCTCAGTAATTATCAGGGATATCGAAAATGTACTCTGATCCTTGTTTTTGATGCATACAAGGTAGAAGGACATGCAGAGGAGGTCATTCCCTACCATAATATTTATGTGGTGTATACAAAAGAGGCGGAGACAGCAGACCAGTATATAGAAAAAACAGTTCACCGGATCGGCCGTCAGTATCAGGTGACAGTGGCAACCTCTGACGGTCTGGAGCAGATGATCATTCTGGGGCAGGGAGCCAACAGACTTTCCGCACAGGGATTGAAAAAAGAAATCGAAGACGCTGAAAAAAACGGAAAACAGGAATGGAGATCCCGGCGTCAGAGCAGTAAGAATTATCTTTTTGACAATGTATCCGAAGAACTTTCCGCCCATCTGGAAAAAATCAGAATGGGAGAGGATCAGTAGCAGAATAAAAGAAATGCAGGGCTGAAATAATGCTCTGCATTTCTTTTGTGAAATTTATCGTCTGATCTCCCGGATCATGGAGTATTCATGAAGGAGGGTTCCGTCTTTCAGCCGTATAGCATTGGGTTTTATTCCGGTGATCCGAAATCCCATCTTTTCGTACAGGGCGCGGGCGCGGCTGTTGCCTTCAATAAATTCTAACTCAATCTGCAGAAGATCAGGATTTTTTTCTGCAATCTGAATCATTTCCTGGAACATTCTTGTTCCGATACCCTGATTCCAGAATTCCTTTAAAACGGCAATGGCTACATTGGCTCGATGCCGGGTTTTTATGCGGGTATTCCACGATATCTGACAGTTTCCGACAACTTTTCCATCTGCCAGACATACAAGCATGACTTCATGGTCGGAAGCGTTTACCTGATCAAAAAACTGTGCTTCCTCCTGAGGGGTATAACTATCGCATTCCTCAGGATATCGAAGGAGAAATTCGGTTTCTTCTGTGGAAAGAGAAAGATAATCCAGCATTCCCTGGGCATCCTTTTCTTCAGGGCTTCTGATCTGAGCGATTCGTCCGTCTTTGAGTTTAAATTCCTTTGGGCTGATAATCATATGTTTTTCCTCCTGTAAAAATGTTAATCCTAATTATAGGGTATTTTGGGGCAGTACACAAGTTTGGAAATGGAATCTTGACGGAAAAAGTCCCGGATGGTAGGATTGATTTCAGGACAAAAATCAGGTGATCTGTTTTAGAGAAAACCTGTGGAAAGGTATCGGAAATGCAGTATTTGTGTGAAAAAACAAAAAATGGGAGAAAGATCAGCAGGGTTTTTGGCTATGACAGTATAGTAGAAATCCCGGAATGTCTTATGGGAGAACCGGTAACGGAACTTGGGGACTATGTGTTTTCTGACCGAATGGATCCAGGAGAACTGGAAGAGATGTTACGCAGAGGAAATCTGTGTACAGAAGAAGGAAAAATTGCTGAAAATGTGGATAAGTTTCCTGAAATCGCGGGGACAGATCTGGAAGAGCTGATCCTTCCGCAAAGTATAGAAAAAACAGGGAGATATGCGTTTTATAACTGCCGGAATCTGAAAAAAATATCTTTTGGAGGGGCACTCCGTGATCTGGGTGCAGGAGCTCTTACCGGCTGTCATCAGATAAGTGAGCTGACTGTCAGGCTGGGCGAAAACGACCGCTCCTGTCTGAGGGAAATCCTTACAGAAATTTCGGAAACGCTTTGTGTTAAAATAGAAAAAAAGGATCAGAAGGGCTGCTTCTGGTTTCCGGAATTTTTTGAGGAGGGAGTAGAAAATACACCTGCCCGTATTCTGGAAAACCATGTACATGGAAGCGGGATCCGGTATCGGAACTGCTTTCAGAACCGGGTATTAAATACGGGGGAATATGATGAGATCTTTCCTTATGCCATTGCCTGGGAGAAGGAACAGGTGGTGCTGCGGCTGGCGCTTGGAAGAGTATTGTTTCCATTGAGGCTTACTGAAAAAGCAGAGGAAAAATATCTTGTTTATCTGAGAGAACATAGTGTACATGCGGCGGAACTTCTGGGCAGAGAAAAAGAATATCATCTGCTGGAACAGCTTTTGGAGCTGTTGAAACCGGATCGCGAAACTATGGAACAGCTGCTGGAAACTGCCCAGATGCAGGAGGATCCCCGATGGACCGGAATCTTGATGGAGAGGCTTGGAGGTCTGGGAAGAAAAAAGAGAAGAAGCTTTGAACTGTAAAAAAGAAAGGACAGATATGGAGAAAAAATACCGGGAAAAATACGGAAATTTCGTGCATGAACAAAGAAAAAAGGAAGAGGAAATCCTGGATATCTGTCAGGAGATCCTGAAAAATTCCAGAAATGAATTGGGAATTTCCATGCATTTTCTGTACAGTCCTCTCAGTGAACTGAGGCCTGTTTTATCAGAAGAAACTTCTGTGCTTGGGACAGATGGAAAGCAGCTTTTTGTTTCTCCCGACTGGCTGATCCCTGTATTTATGAATCAGAAGATCCTGCTGAACCGCTTGTATCTTCATCAGCTTTTTCACTGCCTTTTCTGTCATTTATGGGGACGTAAGGACAGAAACTGGAAACTCTGGGATCTGGCTTCTGATATTGCAGTGGAAAATATGATCGATGATCTTTATGTGAAGCCGGTCTATATCCGGCCGGGAAGCTTCCGAAGAGAAATTTACCGGAAGTGGAAGGATCAATACGGGATTCTGAGCGCAGAACGTATTTACAGAATCCTGGAAACGCTGCCGGAGGAAGAAACAGAAAGACTGATTCTGGAATTTCGCAGAGACGATCATCATTTCTGGAAAAATGCAGAAGAAAAAAGCGGAATGGCAAGCCCGAAAAAACAGTGGGAGGATAAACGGAAGAAGCTTCAGACAGAAATGGAGCTGATGTCAAAAGAAGCCTCCAAGGAAGCGCCAACGCTTATGGAACAGCTTCGGGCACAGAACAGAAAAAGGCATGATTACCGGGAATTTCTCCGGCGTTTTTCAGTATTGAAAGAAGAGATGCAGGTGGATCTGGATACCTTTGATTATATTTATTATCATTATGGAATGGAACATTACGGAAATCTGCCTCTGATCGAACCGCTGGAGACAAAAGAAACCCGAAAGATCGAAGATTTTGTGATCGTAGTGGACACTTCCATGTCCTGCAAGGGAGAACTGATACAGAAATTTCTGGAAGAAACCTATAGTGTACTTTCCGGATCAGAAAGCTTTTTCCGAAAAATCCAGGTGCATATC
>URWL01000148.1 GCA_900551465.1 uncultured Blautia sp.
AAAATGGGGCTAAGGCTATGGGGCGCCCTCAGGGCAATTATATTACCATAGAAGCCCCTGATCTGTCAGCTTCTGATGAAGATTATCACAGGGAAATATCTGAGGAGATTGCAAAGCATCTTCACAGACTGATCAATCTGGACAGAGAAACCTCGGTTCTGGTAGTGGGACTGGGGAATCAGGGAATCACCGCAGACTCACTGGGACCTCTTGTGATAGACAATCTTCGTATGACGCGGCATATCATACGGGAATATGGATTGAAAAGCAACGGAAAAGAAATTTTGCACCAGGTCAGCGGGATCATCCCCGGGGTAATGGCTCAGACAGGGATGGAAACATCGGAGATCATTCAGGGAGTGACGGCAGAAACAAAGCCGGATGTAGTCATTGCAGTAGATGCGCTGGCCGCCCGCAGTGTCCGGAGGCTGAACAGGACAGTTCAGATCACAGATACTGGTATTCATCCGGGGTCCGGAGTGGGAAATCACAGAAACGGGCTTACAGAAGAGAACCTTCAGGTAAAAGTGATCGGCATAGGCGTTCCTACGGTGGTGGATGCCGCAACCATCGTTCATGATTCCATGGCACATCTTCTGGATACACTGGAAGAACAGGAACAGAAAGAATTTCTGGAGGAAATGATATCACCAAATCTGTATAGTATGTTTGTTACGCCAAAGGATGTAGATGAGACCGTGAAATATCTTAGTTTTACTATATCAGAAGGGCTGAATCTGGCATTTTCTTAAAGCGGTACAGTCATAATCACTGTTATTGTGTCATAGGATACTTTGAAAGAGGTGATCCTATGACAAAGCTCCAGAAAGCATGCTGTATTATCATGAGTTTATGTTTTTGGGCAGTTCTGGCTGTCATGCCAGACCCCTTTTTTATGAGAGGAAATGCATACAGGCAGTTTCCTCTTTATTGTTTTCTGGAGAAAAAAGCCAGAAGTGTTCCAGAGAGAGAAGATCCGGAAACCTATGAGAAGCTGATGGAAGGGAACGCTGCATATCTGGCAAAACAGATGGAAAAAGAAAACAGGAACCTGGATATAGAGACAGCGCCGGAAATTCAGGACATGCCGTCTCAGGAGCAGGAGAAAGAAGAGCATATTCAGCCGGCAGAAAATAAAAAAAAGACGGAAATAACAGAAGCTCCTTCGGTGACAGAAATACCTGCAGTAACAGAAACACCTGCAGCAACAGAAGCGCCTGCAGTAACAGCTGCTCCTGTTCTGGCTCAGATCCAGCCGGCTCCGGTGATCGACCTGGCACCGGAAACTCTTGCAGATTATGATTATCTGTTGAATAATTTTTTTATTATAGATGAAAATACCGATACAAATCCGGAACAGCTGAATGCGAAAAGATTTCTGGAAAAGGATCTTACCATAAATAAGAATCCCGATAATCCACAGATCCTTATTTATCACAGCCACACGCAGGAAACCTTTGCGGATTCCCGGGAAGGGGAGATTGCAGATACCATTGTGGGAGTGGGAGATCATCTTGAAAAAATCCTTACTGATACCTATGGTTATCAGGTGCTTCATATAACAGAGCAGTTTGATATGGCCGGCGGGCAGCTTGACCGCAGTGCGGCCTATGATTACGCGCGTCCTTATATAGAAAAAATTCTTGCAGAAAATCCTTCCACAGAAGTGATCATAGACCTTCACAGAGATGGAGTGCCGGAGGATCGTCATCTGGTCACTACGATCAATGGAAAACCAACGGCACAGATCATGTTTTATAATGGTCTTAGCTATACACGCTCTCAGGGAACGGTAGATTATCTGCCGAATCCCTACATAGAAGATAATCTTGCTTTTTCTTTTCAGATGGAATACCAGGCTGCACAGTATTATCCGGATTTTTACAGAGGCATCTATCTGTCCGGGCTGAGATATAACCTGCATCTGAGAAAAAGATCGGTTCTTTTGGAAGCAGGAGCACAGACAAATACAGTGCAGGAGGTTAAAAATGCAATGGAACCTTTTGCAGACATTCTGGATCGGGTGCTGAGGGGAGAGAAATAAGAAAATAGAGAGTTCAAAATATATTTGTCTGCGTGGTTCTGGCAACAAACAGAATTTTGGCGAAAGTTTTCTGAATTAATAAAAAAACAGGCTTGAAAGCTGGAACATACGTTTGTATAATGGAAACAGATACAAAAAACACTCTGAAAACGGTGCTGGGACACAGGGAAACACGAGAGGATGTATAGACTTGATGCAGATACCTATGCTATAATGAGGCACGAATGCCATGAAAACATGGCTGTTGTGACGGAGAGAACAGCAGCGAAATATATAGTAAATAAGAGGAGGAAGACTGCGGAATGACAGATCAGAGCAAGATTCGAAATTTCTGCATTATTGCACATATCGACCACGGTAAGTCCACACTGGCTGACCGTATTATTGAAAAAACAGGACTTCTGACCCAGAGGGAGATGCAGTCCCAGATCCTGGATAATATGGATCTGGAGCGGGAGCGTGGGATCACGATAAAATCTCAGGCGGTTCGTATCGTATACAGAGCAAATGATGGGGAAGAATATATTTTTAACCTGATCGATACCCCCGGACATGTGGATTTTAATTATGAGGTGTCCAGGAGTCTTGCCGCCTGTGACGGTGCGATCCTTGTTGTAGATGCTGCTCAGGGAATTGAGGCTCAGACTCTGGCAAATGTATATCTGGCTTTGGAACATAACCTTGATGTACTTCCTGTGATCAACAAGATTGATCTTCCAAGTGCGGAGCCGGATCGTGTGATCAATGAGATTGAGGATGTGATCGGGCTGGAAGCACAGGATGCACCACAGATCTCAGCTAAGACAGGTTTAAATATCGAAGATGTACTGGAACAGATCGTGGAGAAGATACCGGCACCTAATGGAAATCCGGATGCTCCTCTGAAAGCTTTGATCTTTGATTCCATTTATGACTCCTATAAAGGTGTTATCGTATTCTGCAGGCTGATGGACGGAAGGGTAAAAAAAGGAACTACCGTTAAGATGATGGCTACTGGCTTTACCGCAGAAGTGGTGGAAGTAGGATATTTTGGCGCAGGACGTTTTATCCCATGTGATGAGCTGAGCGCAGGTATGGTAGGGTACTTTACAGCAAGTATCAAAAATGTCAGTGATACCCGTGTAGGTGATACAGTGACGGATGTGGCAAATCCATGTGCAGAAGCTCTTCCGGGCTATAAAAAAGTACAGCCTATGGTCTACTGTGGACTTTACCCGGCGGATGGAGCAAAATACGGAGATCTTAGAGATGCTCTGGAAAAGCTGCAGCTGAACGATGCCTCTCTTTTCTATGAGCCGGAGACGTCAGTGGCTCTTGGATTCGGTTTCCGCTGTGGTTTTCTGGGACTTCTCCATCTGGAAATCATTCAGGAGAGACTGGAAAGAGAGTATAATCTTGACCTTGTAACAACAGCTCCTGGCGTTATTTATAAAGTGTATAAAACAAATGGAGATATGATTGAGCTTACAAACCCGTCTAATCTTCCGGATCCTTCTGAAATCGAATATATGGAGGAGCCTATGGTTAATGCAGAGATCATGGTGACTACAGAGTTTATCGGTGCGATCATGGATCTTTGCCAGGAACGCCGCGGACAGTATATCGGTATGGATTATATGGAAGAAACCCGTGCTCTTCTGAAATATAAGCTTCCTCTTAATGAGATTATTTATGACTTTTTTGATGCCCTTAAATCACGTTCCAGAGGCTATGCTTCTCTGGACTATGATCTTTGCGGCTATGAACGCAGTGAACTTGTCAAACTGGATATCCTTGTAAACAAGGAAGAAGTAGATGCGCTTTCCTTTATTGTACATGCAGAAACTGCCTATGAGAGAGGGCGGAAGATGTGCGAGAAGCTGAAAGAGGAAATTCCCAGACAGCTTTTTGAGATCCCTATACAGGCAGCAGTGGGAAGCAAGATCATTGCCAGAGAGACTGTCAGAGCCATGCGCAAGGACGTACTTGCCAAGTGTTATGGCGGTGATATCAGCCGTAAGAAGAAGCTTCTTGAAAAACAGAAAGAAGGTAAAAAACGTATGCGCCAGGTCGGAAATGTAGAGATTCCGCAGAAGGCATTTATGAGTGTTCTTAAACTTGATGAAAAGTAAGCAGTCCCTGATGGATAAAGAAGGTAAAAAAATGAAAAAAATCACAGCAAAAAAAATCACAGTCCTTTCCGTTTTGTTTCTTTGTGTTTTTTTGTCCGGCTGCGGCTGTGGAAAGAAGAAAAAAGACCCGGCAGGAGAGCAGGTTCTGAAGATCAGTATTACACCGGAGCCTTCTCCTACGCCTAAGCCGGAAGAGGTAAATCAGGATGCTGTAGTAACAAATGGAAATATTACGATGGTAAATGAATATCTGACAAAGCAGGGAAGAAGTACAGATGAGGAATAAAGAAAGAATCCCTTTGGAGTTATATGTCCATATACCTTTCTGTGTGAGAAAATGCGAGTACTGTGATTTCCTTTCCGGACCAGCAGGAAAGGAGACACAGAAATCATATGTGCAGGCTCTTTTAAAGGAAATACAGGGAAGTGAGGATGCTCCCGACCGGGAAATCGTTTCAGTATTTATTGGAGGAGGAACGCCGTCTCTGCTGGATGCATCAGACATCAGTGAGATCATGAAGATGCTGAAAGAGAAATTTGTTTTTTCTGATCATGCAGAGGTTACCATTGAAGCGAATTCGGGAACCCTGACTCTGCAGAAACTGGAGACTTACAGAGAATCCGGGATCAACAGGTTGAGTCTGGGGCTTCAGTCTGTGAAGAATGATGAACTTCGTATGTTGGGAAGAATCCATGACTTTGAGGAATTTCTGGAGAGTTATGCGCTTGCACGCAAGGCGGGATTTGACAACATCAATGTGGATCTTATGTTTGCAATTCCCGGTCAGTCCAGAAAAGGATGGGAGCATAATCTCAGAACAGTAGCTGAGCTTCAGCCGGAGCATATTTCTGCCTACAGTCTGATCATAGAGGAAGGAACACCTTTTGCAGAAAAAGAACTGGATCTTCCGGATGAGGATACAGAATATGAAATGTATGAGGATACGTCCAGAATCCTTCAGGAGTATGGATATGCTCAGTATGAGATATCGAATTATGCCAGAGACGGCTATATATGCGCACATAATTCCGGCTATTGGAAACGGACAGAGTATCTGGGGCTGGGACTTGGTGCAGCCTCTCTGATGCCGTGGAAAGGCGGCAGAGCCGGACTCCGATTTCATAATACAGAGAATATGCAGGAGTATCTGCAGTGGAGCGGCTGTCCGGAAAAAATACGAAAGAATGAGATTCTGCTGTCTGTAAAAGAACAGGAGGAGGAATTTATGTTCCTGGGACTTCGGATGACAGCAGGTGTATCTGAAACTGAATTTTATAAAAATTTTAAGGTCCCTATAGAAGAAGTTTATGGAGAAGTGCTGGAAAAATACAGATCTATGGGACTTATGGAAAAAAATAAGGACTTCTGGCGATTCACCCGTCAGGGGATCCATGTGAGTAACCAGATCCTGGCAGATTTTCTGCAGGACTGATGTGATCTGATATACAGGAAAGAAAAATGGAGGGACAAATGGCTGAACATAACACTGGAAAAAAGTTTATCAAGATCCGTGGAGCAAATGTAAATAATCTGAAAAATCTGAGTGTAGATATTCCAAGGGATGAATTTGTAGTTCTCACAGGTGTCAGCGGATCTGGTAAATCTTCTCTGGCATTTGACACGATCTATGCAGAGG
>URWL01000149.1 GCA_900551465.1 uncultured Blautia sp.
ACAATAACGATCATATTACTGTATTTTATCCCGGAGCTATGGATGGTAAGTATGCTGCTCCTATGAATGAAGAGCTGTTTCAGGGAACCCGTCTGGGAGTGATTACCGTAGCGCCGGAAAAAGATAACCGTGAGTTTTTCAGCAAATGCAGAGAAAACAATGTTCCGGTAGTATTTGGAATGAAAGATGATTTCGATGCGTTTCCGGAAGAGTTCCTGAAGGAACTGCTTACCGGAAGCAAGATTATCTTCACCAACGAGGTGGAGCGTGAGATCATTGAAAAGATTTATGGATTCTCCGATATTACAGAGCTTTTTGGTATTGGAGAAGCAGACATTATTGTTACTACTCTGGGTAAAGATGGAAGCATCTGCTATATTCGTGAGGAAAATGGAATCCGCCAGGAGAGAATCGGTATCTGCCCCGTTGAGCAGGTAGTGGATGCCACAGGCTCAGGAGACGCTTATATGGCAGGCTTCATGTATGGATATCTGAACGGATATAAGCCGGAACAGTGCTGTAAGCTGGGAGGAACTCTTTCTTCTTTTGTCCTTCAGGCAGAAGGATGCTGTACCAATGTACCGGATAAAGAAGCACTGCTGAAAAAATTTGCAGAGTTTTAGGAGGTAAATATGACTACATTATATATGGGTGCGGATAAGGAAACCATTGCAAAATATGTGTTATTCTCTGGAGATCCCTGGAGAGTAGAAGTGGTAAAACAGTATTTGGATGAGCCGAAAAAAGTGGCTTTTATGCGTGAGTTCAATACCTATACTGGAAAGTATAAAGGTGTGGATATCACTGTTACATCTACCGGAATCGGCGCTCCGTCAGCAGCTATCGCTATGGAAGAAATGTACGAGGCCGGAATGGAAGTGGCAGTTCGTATGGGAACTGTAATGTCCATGCAGGATGATATGCTGGGACACTTTATGATCCCTGTGGCAGCTATGCGCCGGGAAGGAACCAGCCAGGCTTATGTGGATCTCAGCTATCCGGCTGTAGCAGATATCGATCTGGTAAATACCATGAATGAGACAGTAACCGCTATGGGAAAACGATACCTGAACGGATTAAACTGTACTATGGACGGATTCTACAGCCACATGCATGATTCCAGATTCTCTCTGGAATGGGGACGGGACATGTCAAAAACATTTGAGGAAGTAAAGAAACTGGGCGTGACCGGCATTGATATGGAATCTTCCTGTATGATGACACTGGGACGTCTGATGGGTGTAAAAACCTGTATTCTGACACTGGTAACAGTGCTTGAAAATCTGAAAGAAACATTAAAAGGCCAGGAGAGAAAGGATGCAGAGGATCTTCTTTGCAGAACCGCTCTGGAAGGCATTTATAATTATCATATGAAACAGCAGAAATAAGATTATTATTTTGAGGAGGTCTTACTATGAGCAGAGAAATATTTACAGTGGGATCCCAGACAGTAATCGGTATGGTTCACTGCCTGCCACTTCCCACTACAGCAGGATTTGACGGAGATTATCAGAAGATTCTGGATCATGCAGTGCAGGATGCCAAAACTCTGGAAGCAGCCGGAGTGGATGCGGTAATCGTGGAGAATATGGGTGATACACCATTTTCCGCATTACTTAACAAAACTCAGGTAGCGGCTCTGGCAGCAGCCACCATGCAGGTGAAAAATGCAGTAAACATTCCTGTTGGCGTGGATGCAGCTTTTAACGACTGCGAAGCTAATCTGGCCATTGCGGCTATTACCGGAGCATCTTTTATCCGCGTACCTGTATTTGTAGATACTGTAGTATTTACAGACGGAATCATCAATCCATGTGCGAAAAAATGCATGGAAATGAGAAAAGCGCTTGGAAAAGAGGATATCAAGATCCTGGCAGACGTACAGGTAAAACATGCGCACATGCTTCTTCCATATATTTCCATTGAGCAGTCTGCAAAAGAGGCAGCAGAGAATGGGGCAGACGGAATCATTGTTACCGGTACTCAGATCGGTGAGGAAACACCGATCGATCTGATCCAGAGAGTGAAAAAGGTAGTAAAAGTTCCTGTATATGCCGGAAGTGGTGTAAAAGCCGGAAATATTAAGGAACAGCTGCAGATTGCAGACGGAGCGATTATCGGTTCCAGTTTAAAAGAGGGCGGTATTCTCAGCAACCCGATTTCTTACGATCTGGTAAAAGAAGTATTAGATGGATTAAACGCTTAAAAAAGAGAAAAGGAGAAAAAAGCTATGATGAGACCAATGAAACTGGCAGGAAGCGAGCTGATGTTCGGAGAAGGATGCCTGGAGTATATCAAAACAATTAAAGCAAAAAGAGTAAGTATTGTTATCGGTGGTAAAAGCATGGAGCGCAGCGGTATGCTGGCAAAAGTAGAAGGCTATTTCCACGAAGCAGGAGCAGAAACTATGGTAATTTCCGGAGTTGAGCCGGATCCGTCTTTCCAGACTGTAATGCGCGGCGCTTCCGAGATGATGACTTTCCAGCCGGATCTGATCGTAGGACTGGGCGGCGGTTCCGCTATGGACGCAGCAAAAACTATGTGGATCTTCTATGAGCATCCGGAACTGAAGAAAATGGAAGACATCCTTCCTCCAAATGAATTCCCGAAACTTCGTGCAAAAGCAAGATTCTGCTGTATCCCATCTACCAGTGGAACAGCCAGTGAAGTATCCCGTTCTGTAGTTATTTCCGATAATGAGACAGGTATGAAACACGGTCTTGGAAACATGGAAATGATGCCGGATATTGCAATCTGTGATCCGGAAGTAACAGCTTCTATGCCGGCTAAGATCACTGCAGAGACAGGAATGGATGCACTGACTCACGCACTGGAGGCTCTGGCAAGCAATCGTGCAAACTATGTTTCTGACATTCTGGCAACTCAGGCAGCTCTTGATATCATGGAGACTCTGCCGAAGGCATACGAAAACGGACAGGACATGAAAGCAAGAGAGATCATGGTTCAGGCTTCTATGGTAGCAGGTATGGCATTTACTAACGTATCTCTGGGAATCGTACACTCCATGGCACATACCATCGGCGGATTCTTCCATGTAGCTCATGGTCTGGCTGATGCGATCTTACTGCCGTATATCATCGACTTTAACTCTGCAGATGAGACAGCAGCAGCTGTTTATGCAGGAATCGCAGAAAAAGCAGGCGTAAAAGAACTTGGCGCAGCAGTAAAAGAACTGAATAAGACACTGAACATTCCTGAGACTTTCAAGGATGTTATTACAGACGAAGAAAAATATATGGGAATGTTAGACGAGCTTGCAAAAGTAGCTCTGGCAGACGGATGTACCAAGACAAACCCGATCATTCCTACACTGGATCAGCTGAAAGAACTTTTTGTAAAAGCATATAAAGGAGAATAATCATTATGGAGATCATTTGCTATTTATCAAACGGATACCCTACAATCGAATCAAGCTATCAGATGGCTATTGAATACGCAGATGCAGGCTGTAAAATGATGGAGGTTGATTTCCCGTCTCACGATCCATACCTGGAAAGCGAGTACATTGCAGGCCGTATGGCGAAAGCTCTGGAGGCCTGTGACGATTATGAGAAATATATGGACTCTATCGTAGCAATCAAAAAGAGACTGCCGGATGTAAAAATCCTGGTTCTGGCTTATGAGAACACAGTAGAAGAGATCGGAACAGAGAAATTTATTAAATTCTGTCTGGACAATGACTGCAAAGATATCCTGCTGGTTGGCTTAAAAGACGATACCATCAAGAATCAGATCATCGCTGCAGGTCTTAAGGTATCCTGCTATGTACAGTTCCATATGCCGGAAGAAGAAATCGCTCTGGCAAAAGAGTCCAACGGTTTCGTATATCTGCAGGCAAAACCATACGCAGATCAGGAGAAGAACGAGAAATATCCTACACTGAAAGACTGCGTAGACTATCTTCGTGAGTGCGGAATCGATCGTCCTATTTACTGTGGCGTAGGCGTTCATGCACCGGAAGATGTAAAGATGGTGAAGGAAGCAGGCGGAGATGCAGCTTTCGTTGGAAGTACGATCTTAAAACTTCATGAAGACATACCGGCTATGAAAGAAAAAATCCGTGAATTTAAAGCTCAGTGCTAAGAGTATAAAGACAACAAAGGCGCAGGATCCTGGGGAAAACTCCAGGGTCCTGCGTCTTTGTCTGCTGGGAATGAGTGTAATTGCTCATGGGTTATTTCAAGAGAATGTTGTTATTTTGACAAAAATAGTTTGAAGAAGTTTTGATTAAAATCGTGAAAGAAATTATTGAAGCTGCAAGTTCTTGTCTAAGATCACCGTTCCGTCCTCAGCAGGCTTACATGGTTCTGTTCAGGCATTTACGATTGCAACATCCCGTTTCCTGACCGTCTTTGGAAAGTTCCCCATAATTGTTTTATGTATGAACAAGGTATATCCTATATAAATGGCGATTATGCTCCTAGCAGCGTCATGACCACATAGAGTACAATCAGCAGGAGTGCAAGGCACATTGCACAGAAAACGGCAATCGTCGTTTTGACCCTGTTCCGCTCCTTCAATGTCAGAACCATCATTGCAAGTACATCAAAGGAAAAGAAGAACTGGCAGATTCCAGCTAAAATCGCCAACCATTTCGGATGTACGCCGTCTTTGCATGACTTTATCAGATAAGCGATAGCATAGGGAGCTGCCCCTAATAGAATCCCGTATCCTAAAATCAAAAAAACAATGGTTACCAGTCCAAACAACGCCATCAGCGGCAACGGGAAGAATACCATCACCGTTACATATACGGTGATACTCCCTCCGATCAGGTAGAACGGGATCAGTCCATACTTGATGATCAAAGTGCAGTTCAGCAATGTTTTTCTCGACCACTTTCTTCCTACAGTCAGCACAACAATCAAATTGACGATCCCCATGATAAAGGGCAGAAGGATGGATAATATCTGCAATGTGATCGCATTGCCAAAACAGACTGCCAAAAGGAAGAAGGTATAAGACACAATTACATAGAGTACCGGCAGGATATAAGTCATTTAACAGCCTCCTTTCTGCGCCGGATCAACCAGAGAATCAGCCAGATCAGGCAGACCGGGAACGAAAACAGGCTCAAAATAAAAAGTCCAGCTCCAAATGATCCGAGGATTGAATCCCCGGCGGCTATATTGCTGATGATTCCGAACAGTGCCAGACCAAAGCTGAAAGAGAGCCAGCAAAAGAAAGCATATTTACTCTCTTTGGCATTTGCAGGTACTCTCGATTCACCTTTTTTATTTACAAGCTGGTTTTTTAACTGTTCACTTAGAAGTCGTTCCTGTTCTTCTAACTCGGTGTCCCCGATTGCCCTTGCATAATCTCCCCGAAGCAGGTGATACCCAATTTGATCCTGTGTGTGTTTGGTTCGATGCCAAAATTGCTCCAAAGTTTCTTCTGCCTCTGTCCAGCGCTTTTGCTCCAGCAGAGCGGAGAACCAGTTCGCTGTAATGATATTTTTGGAATTTTTGCTGAATGCCCAGGGACGCCAGCGATCCAATCCCTGTTTCAATTTCTCAAGATTGTGATCGCTTTGATACGCCACCACATAGGGGTTTAGTTTCTTTGTCAGCCAGCGTTCATATTTGCAATATGCGAAAAAGCATAGAGCCAGCAGTGCAAGGAACACTACAACAGCAATCCACATAGTCTCGTAAGAAAAAAAGTGATCATAAATCAGGCACGCAGCTCCGGAGAGAGCCGCAATGCTGAAAGTTGGCCATGGATTTCTCATAATAGTAATATCTCCAATT
>URWL01000150.1 GCA_900551465.1 uncultured Blautia sp.
TATCCTTAGAATCCCAGTTGATAGGCTTCTTCTCCAGTTCCCATCCTTCTATATCACAGACTGCCTGAGCAAGTTCCAGATCAAAGCCTGTATATTCTCCGTTCTCATCCATGTATCCGTATGGCGGATACTCTGCATCAAAACCTACGATCAGAGTCTTATCTTTTACTCCTGCCTGTACACTGACTGCTGTCATCATCCCCATCGCCATAAGTGCTGTCATCATTACTGCAACTGTTTTTTTCTTCATAATGTAAATCTCCCTTGCCCTTATTTGCTCTTTCATGTTATCACGTAATCACTCTACCATGTGAAAGTATTGATATCGTAACATACCATGAAAAGACTGTCAAGACGAAATTTCAGAAAATTTACTTATAAATAAAATGGTACCCTTACAGCCGCAGAGCATTCCTACAGAACATCTTTATGATGAAGAATCGTCGCACTTCTTGCCGGCAGATACAAATTGAGGGATCCGGCCCGTGCAATGATCTGTTCTCCTTTGTCTATGAAACCATCCTGGCTGGACAGCATCAGCCTGGTGATCACAGATTCTTCCTGTCTGGTGATTCCTGTCTGCCAGATATCCAGCATCACTTCTCTTCCTTCGTCACGATTGTTGATGACCACAATAATCTGCTCTGTATGAGAAAATCTGCCATAGCAAAGTCCCTGGTAATCATTCCAGAGAAACTTCAGCGACCCCGTCCTCAGGATCCTGTATTTCTTATGTAAAGCGATCATTTTTTTATGGAAAAGAATCAGATCCTGGTCTTCCCTTCCCCAGGGATAAGTCCTTCGGTTATCCGGATCTGTAAATCCACATACTCCCGCTTCGTCTCCATAATAAATGGTAGGCGCTCCGGGCCAGGTCATCTGGATTGCCACGGCCTCTCTCATAACTGCTTTGTTAATATTCTGAGATGCTGCCTCCGGACCTGCATAGGAAATTCTTCCTACTCTCCGGTTTGTACGTGTAAGGAAACGGGAATGATCATGATTGGAAAGTTCGTTCATAGCCGTATGAAGCGCCGACATATGGAGAGAACGCATATGATGCATCATAGCACCGATAAAAGCATTGCTGTCTCCATAAAGATCTTCCCGGTATTCATCACTGTGCTTTTCCATACCTGTCAGAAACCAGGTTACCGGCTCCATAAAAGCGTCATAGTTCATCACAGAATCCCACTCGTCTCCCTGGAGCCATCCTTCCGGATTTCCATAATGCTCTGCAAGAATCAGGGCATCCGGATTAGCCGTTTTGACCACTTTTCGAAAATCTTTCCAGAAATGATGATTAAATTCGCTGCTGAATCCCAGATCTGCAGCCACATCCAGTCTCCATCCATCTGCATTAAAAGGCGGAGACACCCATTTCTCAGCCACCTTCAAAATATGATCGTATAATTTCCCGGAACCTTCATAATTCAATTTCGGCAAGGTTTCGTGAGTCCACCAGCCGTCATAGGAATTATTATAAGGCCATGCATTTTCATCATGAAAATTAAAAAAAGACCGATAGGGACTTTCAGCAGAAATATATGCTCCTGGTTCATATCCTTCCTGACCTTCATAAATCCGCTCTCTGTCCATCCATTTATTAAAAGATCCGCAGTGATTAAACACACCATCCAGGATCACCTTCATACCTCTTTTGTGCAGTTCCTCTACCAGTTTCATGAACAATCTGTTGCTGGCTTCCAGATTTTCTTTTTCTGTTACACGCCGGATATATTTCCCTGCGTGTGAATTATCCATATCCCCAGGATTCAAAAGCTCATCACTGTCATTTACGATCTTTCCTAAATGCGGGTCTACATAATCGTAATCCTGACAGTCATATTTATGGTTGCTCGGAGACACAAAGACAGGATTCAGATACACTACTTCAATTCCCAGCTCTTTCAGATAATCCAGCTTGTCAATGATCCCTTTTAAATCGCCTCCGTAAAACTCTCTGACGCCCATCACTGCCGGTATCTTGCCCCAATCCTCTACGTGCTGGCAATGCTCTCCCAGATAAGCATATTCTCCGGTCTGTACATCATTATCCGGATCCCCATTGCAAAATCTGTCTGTATAAATCTGATACATAACAGCCCCTTTTGCCCAATCCGGGGTATGATATCCCGGGTAAATCTCAAAATTGTCTCTTTCCTGGATTTCTGTACTGACTCCCATACTGTTATAATAACAGGTGATCCATCCATAATGGATTTCAAAATAATATCGGAAGACTTTATCCGGCATGGTAATCTTTACACCATGGTAGTCAAACCCCTTCAGAGTTTTGTATACTTTCATCTTGTATTTCACGCCTTCTGATACAAGATATACAGAATCCACATTATTCTTCTGTGTCCGAAAGCTGATCATTACATTTTCTCCTGCCTCCGGCTCTGACGGATTTCTGTAATATTTTGTTCCGTCACTAAAAAAAGCGTCTTTATTCAATACTGCACGCATATTAAGAATATACTGCATTTTTTTCATTACATCCTCTTTTTCAAGCCTCATAACTCATTCCCCTTTAATTTAAGCATATGTTTATTCTATCTTAATTTTAACAAAGTTACAATAAAAAGCCTTGTTTTTAGACAGTAAAAAAGCCAGCGGGATAGGCTGGCTTTTTTGGAGAAGGTATTTCTTCTTATGGGGTGTAGCAAAAACTATATAATGTATTGGGGGGTTTTTACGATATATATAATAGCATGAGTCAACAAATAAGTGTGCACAAAGTTCACAAAAATGCATGTTTGTTTTTAGTTATATTGTACATGCCTATTTTAAACTTACAAAACTCACTCTGTAAAAAGTGCCTCAAACTCGTCTCGCTGTACCTTTTCCTTCTCTAAAAGAAGGGCTGCACATTTATGAAGGACATCCTGATGCTGGAGGATGATCTCCTTGGCACGCTGATGGCATCCATCAATGATATCATGGATCTCCTGGTCAATTTCCTTGGCAACCTCTTCGCTGTAGCTTCTTGTATGTGCAAGATCTCTTCCGATAAATACTTCATCGCCCTCGTCTCCATAGGCGATCAGTCCCATCTTATCAGACATACCATACTGCATCACCATAGCCCGCGCTGTGCTGGTGGCGCGTTTGATATCATTGGAAGCACCGGTTGTGATATCTCCGAAAATGATCTCCTCTGCCACACGTCCGCCCAGAAGAGTGGTAATATCCTGAAGCATTTTTCCTTTTGTGTTAAACATTTCATCATTTTCCGGAAGAGGCATGGTATATCCTGCCGCTCCTATTCCTGTAGGGATAATGGAAATGGTATAAACCGGGTCCATATCCGGAAGAACGTGAAACAGGATTGCATGTCCGGCCTCATGATAAGCTGTGATCTTTTTCTCTTTCTCAGAAATCACTTTGCTGCGTTTTTCAGCTCCAATGCCTACCTTAATAAAGGCGTGTTTGATGTCCTGCTGCATGATATAGCTGCGATTTTCTCTTGCTGCCATGATAGCAGCCTCATTCAGAAGGTTTTCCAGATCTGCTCCGGTAAATCCTGCTGTGGTCTGAGCGATCTGTCCCAGATCCACATCTTCTCCCAGAGGCTTGTCCTTGGCATGGACACGGAGGATCTCCTCACGTCCTTTAATATCCGGGCGTCCAACTGCTACCTTCCTGTCAAAACGTCCCGGACGGAGTATAGCCGGATCCAGGATGTCCACACGGTTGGTTGCTGCCATAACAATAATACCTTCATTGACGCCAAATCCATCCATCTCCACAAGAAGCTGGTTCAGTGTCTGTTCGCGTTCATCATGACCGCCGCCCATACCGGTGCCTCTCTGTCTGGCAACTGCATCGATCTCGTCAATAAAAATAATACACGGCGCATGTCTTTTGCCTTCCTCAAAAAGATCACGGACACGGGATGCGCCCACACCTACAAACATTTCTACAAAGTCCGAACCGGAAATAGAAAAGAACGGAACTCCCGCTTCTCCGGCCACTGCCTTTGCCAGAAGAGTTTTACCAGTTCCAGGAGGGCCCACAAGAAGCACACCTTTCGGAATTCTGGCACCCACACTGGTATACTTCTGAGGTGCTTTTAAAAAGTCTACAACTTCTACCAGGTCTTCTTTTTCTTCCTTAAGGCCCGCTACATTCTGGAAAGTTACTTTTTTGTCGTCCGGAAGCATCATCCTTGCCCGGCTTTTACCGAAATTCATCATCTTAGAATTACTTCCGCCGCCTGACATTTGTCTGTTCATCATCATGAACAGAAATATCACCAGACCTCCTGTCAGCAAAAGAGGGAGAAGGGTTGTCAGGAACATATTCTGCTGAGGAACATTTTTGACCTGGGCAAAAATATTATTTTCTGCCAGCATCTGCTGTGCCTCTTTTACATCTGTTACATAAACACGTTTCTGTCCTTCCCCTTCTATATCTGCTGTTACAGAACCAGTTGGTACTTCCCTGTTCTGATAAATAACTGCTTCATGCACTCTTCCCTTTTCTGCTGCCTGCTCCAGTGCCTCTATGGTATAATCACTCTGATTCGTGACCTGGTTGTTCAGGTAAAAATATCCTGAAACCAAAAGAACGATCAGAATCAGGTACAGGCCAATTCTGCTTGGCTGTTTACTCACTTACTGAATCTCCTTTCACTCATTGTCCAACTCTACCACGCCGATAAACGGGAGATTACGATATTTCTGGGCATAATCAAGCCCGTATCCCACAACAAATTCATCCGGGATATTAAAACAGCAGTAATCCACTTTTACATCCTTTACCCTGCGCTCCGGTTTGTCCAGAAGGGTGCAGAGACGTACGCTGTTCGGATTACGGCCTTTCAGGATCTCGATCAGATAGCTGAGCGTTCTTCCTGAATCAATGATGTCCTCCACGATCAAAACGTCCTTTCCGATCAGCGGCTGATCAAGATCTTTCACGATCCTTACCACTCCGCTTGATTTTGTATCATCTCCATAGCTGGATACAGACATAAAATCAAGAGATACCGGAACTGTGATTCTCTTTGCCAGTTCACAGGTAAAGAACACGCCTCCCTTAAGGACACAGATCAGATGGATCTCCTTTCCTGCGTAATCCCTGCTGATCTGTGCAGCGATCTGTCTGATCCTGGCATCCACTTCTTCTTCACTGAGAAGCACTTTGATTTTTTCACTCATTACATTTTCCTCCTTGGTATTTGATTTCTAACACATTCTTAGTTTCAGATGTGATCTTATACCTTTCATTTATTCTTCCGCCCACCATCCAGAGAACCTCATTTCCTGCTGCTGCCAGAGGAAGGCTCTCTCTGTATTCACGGGGAATTTTCTCATCGATCATACATCTGGTTATTTTTTTTCGCTGACCTGAACTGTTTACAATGAGATAATCCCCTGTCTTTCTGGTTCTGACAGAGATATCGTATTTTATTTTATCATAATCCAGCCATTTCGTATACTTCTTTTCACAAATCTTCTGATCTGACCAGTGAAATATTTTTGTTTCGAAACAACCGTACGGACAGTTCAAAACACCCGGCACAGGAAGTAAATATTCTTTATTTTCCGGCGTCTCCTGAACTTTTGCAGCTGTAATCCGTATTCCTTCATAGATTCTTTCTGCCAGCAGTCCAAATGGAAGACTGATTTTCGCGCCTGTGCACGATCTGTAAAGATCCATTACTTTTTTCACATGGATCATGGAAAGATCGCGGACATTTCCAGTAAGCAGTTCTACTG